>JANQUM010000275.1:1312-4434 GCA_030731175.1 Spirosomataceae bacterium | reverse complement strand
GACCGGAACGTGGGCGAATAAACACAACGTTTGGGGAAATTCAATCAAAGATCCCGACTACGAGTATTGGAGTATTTTCAGAATCATGCGTAACGCCCGACCGGAGGCGAAACTCGGTATTTACTCAACGTGGGAAGATAACCGGACGAAGCTCATCGGCGAAGGAAAACCCGAAACGGGATATCTCAAAATGGATTTCGTTTTCGACGGCTACGAACTCGATACTGTAAATTTTCCGCACGATGAAGCCCGCGAATACATTCGTAAAATCGACGAATTAGTTGTTGACGAAGCCGCTAAATCTATTGAAAACGATGCACCCGATTTATCGTGGATTTACTTAGAATTTACTGACGATATGGGACACAAATTTGGCGACAGCCCCGAAATGTACGAAGCCGTAAAACTTGCCGACCGACAAATGGGTGAAGTCTTCGATGTAATCAAAATTCGGGAACAAAACTACAACGAGGAATGGCTCATTGTCATAACCACCGACCACGGGAGGGATGCCGATACAGGTAAAAACCACGGCGGACAATCTGATAGAGAACGAATGACGTGGATAGTTTCGAGTAAACTGATTACAGGCAAAAAACGCCCACGTGCTATTGTGGATCTTTTACCTTCGATCTGTGAGTTTATGGGCGTTGAAATTCTTGAAAGAGTAAAAGCAGGATTGGATGGTGAATCGTTTTTTGAGTGAAAGAGAAGGGCATTTAAAAGCAATTGGCACTTTTCTTCTTAACTTTACCGCCTAATTAAGTGAACTGAATCCATCCACATGACTGACCGTTACGCACAACGGGGTGTTTCTGCCTCTAAAGAAGATGTACATAAGGCAATAGAAAACCTCGATAAAGGACTTTTCCCGAAAGCATTTTGTAAAATTTCACCCGATACGCTCGGCGGCGACGCCGATTTTTGCAATATCATGCACGCCGATGGAGCGGGAACGAAAACGTCTTTGGCTTATTTGTACTGGAAAGAAACGGGTGATATTTCGGTTTGGAAAGGCATCGCCCAGGATGCCATAGTGATGAACACCGATGACCTGCTTTGCGTCGGAAACGTCGGGCCAATTTTGCTTTCTTCTTCAATTGACCGAAACAAAAATAAGATTCCGGGAGAAGTAATTTCGGCACTTATCAACGGTACGGAAGAAGTACTACAAATGCTTCGCGATAACGGCGTGAATATTCACAGTACGGGCGGCGAAACCGCCGACGTTGGGGATTTAGTAAAAACGATTACGGTAAACAGTACGGTAGTTTCCCGCATGAAACGCTCTGACGTTATTTCAAACGATAACATCCAACCCGGCGACGTAATCGTGGGTTTAGCTTCTTACGGTCAGGCATCTTACGAAACCGAATACAACGGTGGCATGGGCAGCAATGGTTTAACTTCCGCTCGCCACGACGTATTAGATAAAATTTACGCCGCAAAATATCCCGAAAGCTACGACGGCGACATTCACAGTTCCTTGGTTTATTCGGGTAGTAAGCAATTGACCGAAAAGATAAACATTGAAGGCTTCGGAACGATGACCGTTGGGAAGCTAATTCTTTCGCCAACCCGGACCTATGCTCCTGTTGTCAAGCAGTTATTAAACGAAATGCGAAGCGAAATTCACGGCATGGTGCATTGCAGCGGAGGTGCCCAAACGAAGGTTTTGCACTTTGTGGATGACTTGCATATTATCAAGGATAATATGTTAGAAATTCCGCCGCTTTTCAAGCTCATTCAAGCCGAAAGTAAAACATCTTGGCAAGAAATGTACAAGGTTTTCAATATGGGGCACCGCCTCGAAATTTATCTTCCCGAAGCCCACGCCCAACGTGTAATAGACGTTGCGAAAAGTTATAAAATTGACGCTCAAATCATTGGTCGAGTTGAAAAACACACGGGCAAAAAAGTAACCATTAAGAGCGAAGTAGGGGAGTTTGCTTACTAATATATTCTTCTAAACATCGGAACCTCCACGCTGAAAAGTGTGGAGGTTTTTTTATACGATAGTATGAGTGTTAGGATTGCATATATTATAAAATATTTATAATGAGGGATTTATGTTTAACTTTACCGTTCAATAAAAATAATAAAAATGCGTATTTATACGCTTTCGTCGCATTGATTTAATGAGCAACTTTGTAAAGTAGTTAATCGGATAAACATGTTTGACTACTTTTTAAGCAACAAGCGTTTCTCAACTTATCAGCCATTTACACAATTTAGCCATGAAAATTTTAACAACCGTTTTGGCTTCCGATATACAGTTTAGCCAAATATTAGTTCTCGGAATTTTTATTTTATTAGTGATTCTGGCAGCTTACCAATTGGTTAGTTTCTGGAAAAAAGATAAAAACAAATCGATGTACTATTGACGAGATTTTAGAGCGTTGCTTAAAATTTTTTAGTTTATCATAGTGGTTAGGGTTAATACAAATTGCCAGCTTATTTAAGCTGGCAATTTTGTTTTCAAGCCTTTTTTATGATTATATTTAATGTACGAAGCAAAAGTGAATTGCCTTGAATAAAAATCTACTCTTACTTTTAACGTTGTTCGTCGGTTTTGCGAGAAATGCCCAAAATACGCAATCTTTTAGCAAAAGCAGTCTGATAATTGACGGAAACCCTCTTGATATAACCGGCGTTAGCGGCGGACTTGGCACATTCAATTGTAACACTACGATTGGTTTTGAGACCGTTGCGAAACAATGCGGAACGTGTAACGTGAGCAGTGCTTCAATGGCTTTTCGGGTGTATAAAATTGGCGAAACACCGGGCGATTTTATCGCTATTTCTGCACCTTTCGCTTCTGAAACTACAGCTGGTAATTGCAAAAGTCGCACCTTTAGAAACGATGACATTAAATCCTTACTCCTTCAAAACCTCAAAAACGGTGACTATAACCTTGAAATTTATTTCCAAAGTAATGGCGAAGGTTGTGATATAATTAATTTGCAATCAGTAACTTATAGTACAACGTTTACTTACGCAAAAGAACCTACAATCGTTTTTCAACCGATTGATTTGATTAGCTGCACCGGTGGTGACGCTTTCTTCAAAACTTCGGCTACTGGCGTGGGGGCATTGACTTACCGGTGGCAGATGAGCGATAA
>JANQUM010000275.1:0-1302 GCA_030731175.1 Spirosomataceae bacterium | reverse complement strand
TTACACCCTCACTTCTGCAAAACCTTAAAAACGGCTCTTACAATCTTGATATTTACTTCCAAAGCAACGGCAGTGATTGCGTCGAAAATGAACTGAAATCAGCAATTTATAGCACTACTTTTACTTACAGCAAAGTACTTCCCGTAATTACGTTTCAACCACTTGATCTGGTGAATTGCATCGGGCAGGATATGTTCTTCAAAACTGATGCTACAGCCGATGGTTTATTAAACTATCAATGGGAACGAAGCGACGACGGCGGAACTTTTGAGCCGTTTCCGTTTACTTCTGCTACCCACATCCAAAATGGAGATACAAAAGTCCTCAAGATCGATAATAGTAAGTCGGGAGATCACGAAGATACTTTTCGTTGTAAAATTTCTTATGGAAATGGTTGCTCAGTTATAACTGAGGCGGCGAGTGCCTCAATAAATAGAATTGGGTCGTTTATAACTACTGAAAACGAATTTTGTGAAGGAGATAAAACGGAATTTACCGCGAGAATAACTTACGGCGACACCCTGAGTTTTCAATGGCAGTACCAACCAAGTTCAGGAAGTTATACAGATTTATCAGACGACAATGTTTTCTCAGGAACGAAGAACGGCGTATTGAAAGTAAATGGAATCTCAACTATATACGATAAGTACCGAGTGCAAGGGATATTCAAAACCATTGAAATGGATGATAACGGAAACTCAGTTTTAGATTATTGTACATTGAGTAGTAGCCCTAAAACCTTCACAATCACCCCCCGCCCCGCAAAACCAACCCTTCCAGACATAGTACGCTGCGGAAGCGGTATAATAGATATTGTTGCTCCGCTTGAAGCCGCGGGCTACCGTTGGTACACCGATACCACTCAGGCCGCGGTTTCAACTGATAAAACATACTCTCCGAATTTGACGGCTACGCAAAAGCTGTACTTCGGTTATCTTAGTGCCGAATCTTGCGAAAGTTTTCGCACCGAATTTACGGCTACGGTAAACCCTGCTCTGGTAATTTCTCAACAACCCCAAAACGCAAGCGAATGCGAAGGTAATTCGGTAACTTTTACCGTGAGTGCCACGGGCGAAGGAACGCTCAATTATCAATGGAAAAAGAATGGAGTTGATGTAGGGTTGAATAGTAATACGTTAACGATAAGTAATCTACAAAGCTCTGACAATAATGCCCAGATAACTTGCGTAATCACTTCTAATGAATGCGACGGTATTACCTCAACTGGAGCAACGCTTTCAGTAATTCCACCGCCAAATGCTCCCGCAGTTACTTCGCCAGCGGGTTTTTGTAACGACGAAG
>JANQUM010000274.1 GCA_030731175.1 Spirosomataceae bacterium | reverse complement strand
CAGAAAAAATTACTCGATATTGACGCTATCAGTAAAGAAGAATATGAGATTGCGGTAAATAAAACGAAAACGCTGAGTGTAGATAAAGAATTATTGCAAGTACAACTTCGCAAAACCGAAATTACCGCTCCTTTCAACGGCAAAATCGGGCTTAAAAATATCTCCGAGGGAGCGTATATTACACCAGCAACCGTCATAGGGACATTAGTGCAGACAAACCCTGTAAAAATTGATTTCACAATTCCCGAAAAATATTCGAAACTCATCCGTCGTGGACAAAAAATTACATTTCAACGCGATGGCAGCCCACAAGATTACACCGCAACGGTGATTGCAATTGACCCCAAGGTTGACGAAAATTTACGGACGCTCCGCATTCGCTCACGAGCCACAAATAACGGCGGCGATTTACTTCCCGGAATGTTTGTTCGGGTGAATTTGAACCTCGGCACGGAGCAATCTATCATGATTCCAACCGATGCCGTTGTACCCGTTCTTGACGGTAAAAAAGTGTATGTAATGAGGAACGGAAAAGCAATCGATACCATAATTACAACCGGATTAAGAAACGAACGTAGTGTACAAGTTATCAGCGGTTTACAAATAGGTGACTCTGTAATTACCAGCGGCTTAATTACGCTCAAAAATGGAACGGCGGTACGAGCGAGGAGGTAAGTTTAATTATTCGTCCGTGAGGACACGGACAATGGCAAATCACTTGCCTGCGGATACATTATCGGTGTTACAAACTGGCTTATTGACCAGCTGACTAATTGACTTTGAGACTATAAAAAAATGAGCATTTCAACTTTATCTATTAAGCGTCCGGTATTGGCAATCGTCATGAATTTGATGATTATTCTCTTCGGCTTCATCGGTTTTCAGTTTTTGGGTGTTCGAGAATTTCCCGCCATTGACCCGCCCGTAGTTACGGTCAGCACCAATTATCCCGGAGCAAACGCCGACATCATCGAGTCGCAGATAACCGAGCCGCTCGAAAAGGTCTTGAATAGCGTGGAAGGAATCCGCTCCGTGAGTTCGGCGAGTAATCAGGGGTCGAGCCGTATCACCATTGAGTTTGATTTGGGCGTTGATATGGAACGTGCCGCCAATGACGTGCGTGACAAAGTCTCGCAAGCCGCTTACGTGCTACCAAATGATATTGAAGGCCTGCCGATTGTGGCAAAAGCCGACGCCGATTCAGAGACAATTTTGGCGTTTACGTTACGAAGCGAAAACCGCTCAATGCTCGAAGTAAGCGATTACGCCGAAAACGTAATTGCTCCCCGTTTTGAAACCATCGAAGGCGTGAGCAGCGTGCGTATTTGGGGTTTCAAACGTTACGCCATGCGGCTCTGGATGAACCCCGAAAAAATGGGAGCTTTGGGAATTACCTCGCAAGACGTAAAAGCCGCCCTTGACAAAGAAAACGTGGAACTTCCAGGCGGAAAACTACAAGGAAACACAACGGAATTAACCGTGAAAACTATCGGAAAACTTACTACCGAAGAAGAATTTAACGACCTAATAATCAAGAGTGAAGGCAGTCAAATTGTGCGTTTCAAAGACATTGGTTACGCCACCTTAGCCCCCGAAAACGAAGAAACAATTTTACGTTGGAATGCCCAACCGATGGTCGGTATTGCGTTGTCAAATCAGCCAGGAGCAAATTACCTTGACATTGCCAAAGAAGGCTACCGCCGAGCCGATGAAATCAAGAAAGCATTGCCCGATGATTATGTAATGGAAACGATTTTGGACTACACCGTTTTCATAGAAAATTCGGTGGAAGAAGTTGCCGAAACCATCTTGATTGCCATTGTTTTGGTAGTACTTATTATCTATTTCTTTTTCCGGGATTGGATTGTCGCCATTCGCCCGTTGATTGATATTCCCGTTTCGCTTATCGGGACTTTTTTCATCATGTACATTTTGGGTTTTTCCATCAATGTTTTGACCCTACTCGCCGTAGTTTTAGCAACGGGTTTGGTGGTAGATGACGGCATTGTGGTCACAGAAAATATTTACAAGAAGATTGAGGAAGGCATGAACCCCATTGAGGCGGCAATTAAAGGTTCAAACGAGATTATCTTCGCAGTTCTTTCTACTTCCATTACGTTGGCGGCGGTATTTTTACCCGTTATTTTTATGGAAGGATTCGTCGGGAAGCTCTTCCGAGAATTTGGTTTGGTACTCGCTTCTGCTGTATTAATTTCGGCATTTGTTTCGTTAACACTTACGCCGATGCTTAACGCTTACCTTCACCGTAAGGAATCAAAGCGAAGCCGTTTTTACTTAGCAACCGAACCGTATTTCGAGCGGTTTGAGAGCGGCTACGGAAACAGTTTGAAGAACTTTTTGACCAAAAAATGGCTTGCGTTCCCGATTCTCGCTCTCGTATTTGCGATGGTATTTTTTATTGGTCGTGAAATCCCTTCTGAACTCGCTCCGCTTGATGATCGCAGTAATTTACAGATAATTATGAGTGGTTCGGAGGGCGTTTCCTACGAATACATGGACGAATATATTCTTGACGTTGCCAAAATGGTGCAAGATTCTATTCCCGAAAGAAAAGGTATTCTAACCGTTACTTCACCCGGCTTTTCGGGTTCTGGCGGTGCAAATACCGGTTTTGCCCGACTTACACTAAAAGATCCGCCCAAAAGAGAACGCTCTCAGCACGAAATTGCGGATTACCTCAATAAGATTATCAAGACCATTCCGAACGGTAAAACCTTTGTGAGTGAACAACAAACAATTGCTGTGAGCAGACGAGGCGGCTTACCGGTTCAGTACGTTATTCAGGCTCCGGGCTTTGAGCCGCTGCGGGAATATTTACCGAAATTTATGGAAGAAGTGCAGCAGCACCCTACCTTCTCGATTTCGGATGTTGACCTCAAATTCAGCAAGCCCGAATTACGAATCACGATTGAACGCGACAAAGCCCAGAGCCTCGGCGTGTCTGTTGCGGACGTTGCCCAAACCATGCAGCTTGCCTTTGCTGGTCAACGGTTTAGCTACTTCAATATGAACGGGCGGCAATACCAAGTTATCGGTCAATTTGACCGCAGCAACCGCAACGAACCGATTGATTTAAAGAGCACTTACGTCAAAAATAACAAGGGTGAACTCATTCAATTAGATAATATTGTAAAAACGGAGGAAGCCAGCAGTCCTCCGCAACTTTACCATTACGACCGTTACATGAGTGCCACGGTTTCGGCGGGTTTATCTCCTGGAAAAACTATTGCAGACGGAATCAAAGCCATGGACGAAATCAAAACCAAGTTGGGCGACGAACGCATCCAAACTGCTTTAACGGGCTCTTCCCGAGATTTTGCCGAAAGTTCGTCTAATACATTGTTTACTTTTTTACTCGCCATTATCTGGGTTTACCTTATTTTGGCGGCTCAGTTTGAGAGTTTCGTTGATCCATTCATTATCATGATCACCGTGCCGCTTGCCGTTGCAGGAGCCGTGCTTTCGCTTTGGTTAACAGATCAAACGCTTAATATTTTCAGTCAAATCGGAATTATTATGCTCGTTGGTTTGGTCACGAAAAACGGAATTTTAATTGTAGAATTTGCCAATCAATTACGAGAAAAAGGCAGAACAATAGCGGAAGCAGCCCAAGAAGCTGCAACGCTCCGTTTACGCCCAATTTTGATGACTACGCTCGCCACAGTTTTGGGGGCGATGCCCATTGCATTGGCATTGGGCTCGGCGGGAGAAAGCCGCAAGTCAATGGGAACGGTGGTGATGGGCGGTTTGATGCTTTCCCTCGTGCTAACGCTTTACGTTATCCCGGCGATGTACATTTTTCTGAGCCGTAAAAAGGACTTCAAAAAAATGAAGGAAATTGAACGCATCGCGGCAGAAGAAGTGGTTTGATAACCCCGTTTCCAATTCCAGCAATTTGTTGCGATATGTGTTAGATGCAAGAAGTACCCAAGCCGGACAACGAAAAAAAAGAACTCCCCCCAAAATATTACCTCGATTATTTCGAGTATGTGCTAACTTTCGTTAAAGAAAAATACGGCACTTTACTCAAAACCGAAGAATGGCGTTTTCTTAGAAAATACCACTGCCTTTCTGAAGATGCCCGCTGCCTTTTTATTCGATTTAGTAACAGAAGGGGGCTATTCTTTCGGACGAATAAACTAAAGTATCCTGAAATTGAAGATATCTCAAAATGTCTTTCAGAACTTTTAGAACAAGAATTTATCTCCGAACTTTCACCCGAAAAACACCAATCCGTCGCTCCTGACTTATTGCAAATTTTTACGAAACCCGAACTCTTAAAACTCTTTAAAGACAAAGAATTAAAGAAACTCAGCAAAGGTGATTTAGTTGGAACGATTATCAATGAATTTGATTTCGATAACGTAACCGAAGCCGTAAACGCTAATTTCACCGATGTCATCAAAGTCAATTTT
>JANQUM010000273.1:1242-4446 GCA_030731175.1 Spirosomataceae bacterium | reverse complement strand
ATAAATTTTAAAAGTTTGAATTATACAAATATAACGTCTGTTTTAGTACTTTAGTTGAACAAGAACCGTAAAAAATATTAAAATTTGCTTAAAATTTATTTAACGGTCAGAAAATAACAACTTTGAGTAACACAGGGTAGCCTTTGTGATTTAAAAATTAAGATAACGTTAAGATTTATAACACTATAAGAAAAACAAAAATTGAGCCAGAAAAAGGGATTAGTGATGCGTTCTACGGGGTCTTGGTACGAAATACGTGATGCAGAAAACCACGTGTGGCAGTGCCGCCTCAAAGGAAAGTTCAAAATTAAGGGTTTGAAAGTTACTAACCCGATTGCCGTGGGAGATTGGGTGCATTTTGACGTGGAAGACGAAGTAGAAAACATGGGAACGATTCATGAAATACTTCCCCGCACAAATTACCTTATTCGTAAATCTGTGCATAAAACTGCTCATGGGCACCTTATAGCTACAAATATAGACCAATTAGTGCTTATCGTTACCGTGACTTTCCCTCGAACTTCGCTGGGTTTTATTGATCGCTTTTTGATCAGTGCCGAGTCATTTCGCATACCGGCGGTGTTAGTTTTTAACAAACAAGATATTTTATCCGAGGAAGAATTAGCACTTCAGCAAGAGCACATTTCCTTGTACGAAAATTTGGGTTACGAATGCCTCAAAACTTCGGCAACCGAAGGAACGAATATGACTGCCTTCTCGGATAATTTGGCGGGAAAAGTTTCCGTAATTTCGGGGCATTCTGGTGTGGGGAAATCGACGCTTATTAATTCGATAAACCCTGAACTTGACCTCGCTACTCAGGAAGTTTCTACGTTTGCAAACAAGGGCGTTCATACCACAACTTTTGCCGAAATGTTTGAGCTATCGCCCGGCACGTTCATCATTGATACACCCGGTATTAAAGAGCTAGGTTTGATGGAAATTGAAAAAGCCGAACTCGGGCATTATTTTCCTGAAATGCGGGAGTTGCTAAACGAATGTCGCTTTGATAATTGCATTCATTTCAACGAGCCCGGCTGTGCCGTAAAGGAAGGCGTTGCCGAAGGTTCAATTGCCGAAAGCAGATTTATGAGTTATTTGAGCATGCTGGAAGGTGGGGATAATCGGCGGTGAATCCAAACTTCATTTTCCCCGTATATATCCCCATGAAACTGAAACTCGTTCTTTTACTTTTCACCGCCCAAACTCTTTCGGCTCAGAAAATTGATAACCTCATTTCGTACCGGAATATTGAAAGCGACAGCTATTTTAGGTTTAACTACGAAAACGACTTCTTTGCGGCGGCGGATAGAAATTATACGCAAGGTTATAATATGGAGTTGGTAACGCCGGGTTTGAAGAAAAACCCCGTTAACTTCTTGTTTTTAAAACCGAAAAACGCAGCAACGAAATACGGAATCTCGATAGAACACATTGGTTTCACGCCCCGAAATTATGTTAGCCCCGAAATCCGAGTAAATGATAGACCGTTTGCTTCGGCGATTACGCTGAAAAGCTTTGCCATTGCGATGGATTTAGAGAAAAAACAACGGATCAGTCAATCTTTCAGTTTAGGTGTAATTGGACCTGCCGCTTTTGCAAAGGAAATGCAAACCGCTATTCATAAGGCAATTGGTGATAAAAAACCAGGCGGTTGGGGAAATCAAATTCAGAACGACGTAGTCCTCAATTATAAACTTGATTACGAGAAGCAATTATTGAACTTCAACGATATTTTTACGCTGCAAGGCACTTCGAATTTTCAAGCCGGAACGTTATTTACTAATGCTTCCGTTGGCGGAAACGCAACTTTTGGGTTGATAAATTCGCCTTTTTCAGTTGCGGGAAATGAAAAGAAATTTCAACTGTACGTTTACGCTGAACCCATCGCTAGAGTCGTTGCCTACGACGCCACGCTGCAAGGTGGCGTTTTCAACGATTCAAGCCCATACGCTATTTCATCAAATGGTGTTGAGCGTTTCACCGGGCAATTTAATTACGGCTTGGTAATTAGAGTGAATAAACTGTACCTCGAATACGCCCAAACCAAAATTTCACGTGAATTTACCACGGGCGAAGCCGCTAATTGGGGCGGCGTAAAAATTGGATTTGGTTGGTGATAACATTTCCCTAACAAAAATTAAAACGCATTAATTTGCACATTCCTTACGGTTGTGCAATCTTTGCAGCGAAATGAAACACATAACTCTTCCCATATCGCCTTTCCGACGACTGTGGTCCGTAAGGACCTAAGGGTGAGTTTTCCTGTGCCAATATTTGAAGGAAACTACACGGCATTTTATTTCAATTTTTCCAACTCCAATTAATACCGGATACAGCGTCTCCAAGCGTCTGACGACCATCAAACGACGATGAACAAACCAATCTTTAGCACGGCCGCGGCTACGTATATCGTAGATGCCGCCAACGAGTCTCACTTTGAGTGGGCAGAAACTATCTGCGATGAAATGGCAAACAGTGCCAAAGCTCGCGGAACGGGTATTGCCAAACGAAGCCCCGAATATCTACGAAAAAAGATGGAGGAAGGCAAAGCCATTATCGCTTTTTCAAAAGAAGGCGATTGGGCGGGCTTTTGCTACATCGAAACGTGGGATCACGGTCGGTTTGTGGCAAATTCGGGTTTAATTGTGCACCCTGACCACCGTAAAAGTGGTATTGCAACTCGTATCAAATGGCGGACATTTGAGCTTTCCCGTCGTAAATATCCCGAAGCTAAAATCATTGGTTTAACTACGAGCCTTGCGGTGATGAAAATCAACTCAGATTTGGGCTACGAACCAGTTTCTTTCAGTGAATTACCGAAAGATGATGCCTTTTGGAAAGGCTGCGAAAGCTGCGTTAACTTTGATATTTTGACACGCACCAATCGTTCAAATTGCTTATGTACGGGTATGAAATACGACCACGAAGAGGTTGAAAATGACAAAAAGAAGAACAAGTGGAATTTCCTGAAAGAATCTAAGATCTACGAGGGCTATTTGAAAGTAAAACAACGCTTATTAATGAAGCGTGAAAACAAAGAAGACAGCAAAAAAGCATCTCTTCTGAATTATTTTGGCTTTAAAAAATCGATCGAAACGGCGAGTTAACTCATGAATACAACTTCGGCTGACTACCTCAAACTTCATTATATCGTTGTAATTCTTGGCTTTACCGCCATTCTGGGGCGGCTCACCGATGTTT
>JANQUM010000273.1:0-1232 GCA_030731175.1 Spirosomataceae bacterium | reverse complement strand
GCCAATTAGTTGTCTATAAGTTTTATTTGCGGTGCCTTGTATTCCTCTCATATTAAAAACATCGATATTTACAAAAATATGATAATTTGTGTGGAATACTCTCAATTTTATAAAATCTGACTTTCAATTACCAATGACTGCTACCACCGCTGATTACCTCAAACTTCATTTTATCGTTGTAATTCTTGGCTTTACCGCCATTCTGGGGCGGCTCACCGATGTTTCATCGCTTGGGGTTGTATTTTTTCGTACGCTCATTGCCGCAACCGGAATTGGGTTGTGGATGCTCTACAAAAAGAAATCACTCAAGATAAATAAGACAAACTTCTGGAAGTTGATGGGAGTGGGTTTTTTATTGGGTGCTCACTGGATGTGCTTTTTTGGTTCGGCACGGGTTTCAACGGTAGCGGTTAGCCTAATTTGCTTCTCTACGACTTCGTTTTTTACATCCCTCATCGAACCATATTTTCAAAAAAAAGCCATCAGCTGGTTTGAGGTAATATTGGGCGTTTTAGTTGTCATCGGAATCGGCTTCGTGTTTACTTTTGAGTCGCAGTATTTAACCGGCATAATTCTTGGCTTGATCGGAGCATTATTAGCGGCAATTTTTTCGGTATTAAACGCCCAACTCACCACAAATATCGAAGCTCGAATAATTACTTTTTACGAGATGCTCGGAGCTTTTTTGTCTTGCTGGTTGCTTATTCCGCTGGTTTTTGTTTTTGCCGAAGCCCAAACTTTTCAACTTATTCCTTCTCCGGAAGACTGGAAATGGCTGTTTATTCTTGGTATTATTTGCACTGTTTTCCCTTATATCGAAATGCTGAATTTGCTTAAAAAAATGACCGCTTTTACGGTGAATTTAAGCCTAAATTTGGAGCCGGTTTACGGCATAATTATGGCATATTTTATTTTCGGAGAAAGCGAGAAAATGACGGGCGGGTTTTATGTCGGGGCAGCGTTGATTTTATTGACGGTTGTGGCCCATCCGTTGGTTGAGCGTTTCAAAAAAAAGCGGCGTTCAATTCCAAGCAAGTAATAAAATACTGCTCGTAACTAAGTAATAAGGCACACAAAAAGCCTTCGGCAATTTTGCCGAAGGCTTTTTTAATAATTTCAGAAAAAACTAACTCCTAAAAGTTAATCCCTTAAATCCTGATAAATTAATTACGCTTGTAACGCTTGTTGAATTTGTCAACACGTCCTGCCGTATCAAGAAGTACGTTTTTACC
>JANQUM010000272.1:1561-4450 GCA_030731175.1 Spirosomataceae bacterium | reverse complement strand
GAAGAAACCCGGTGCGAAATAATTATCGAAGTCCGGTTTTTCATGATTCTTGCAAGGTTATTCAGAATCTTATTTTCGGTATTGGTGTCAACCGCTGAAAGGCTATCGTCTAACAGTAAAATTTTAGGACTTCTTGAAATTGCCCGAGTGATTGATAAACGCTGCTTTTGTCCGCCGGAAAGTGTGATTCCTCGTTCCCCCAAAACGGTTTCAAATTGGTGTTCAAAATCCATTACGTTATCGTATAAATCCGCATCTTTTGTTGCCTGATAAACCGATTCATCGTCGAGGTCAGGATTCCCGAATTTAGCGTTATTCCGAATCGAATCAGAAAATAAGAAAACATCTTGCGGTACGTAACCAATTTGGCTTCTAAGGTGCTGAATATCAAACGATTTCAATGGAACTTCATCAATTTCGATACTTCCGCTCGTAGGGTCGTAAAGCCTTAAAATTAAATTAGCAATCGTGCTTTTTCCTGACCCCGTTGTGCCTAAGATTGCGAGTGATTGACCACTTTTTATTTCAAAACTGACATTTTTCAACGCGTTAATTCCCGAGTCAGGATACACGAAAGAAACGTCGCGAAAGTTAATATCTCCAGTAATTTCACGGGTTAATTTTTGTTCAGAAACAATGTGGTTTGGCGTGTATAAAAACTCATTAATCCGTTTTTGCGAAGCTGCAGCCCGCTGAATTTGGCTTGTTGTCCAACCTAAAGCAGTAAGCGGCCATGTAAGCATAAAGACGTACATGATAAACTCAGTAATGTTTCCTGGCGTAAGCGTGCCGTTGATAATTTCCTGACCGCCTACATATACGCAAATTACCGTACTCAATCCAATCAAAAATGTGATGGTAGGAGAGAAGAGGGCGTCAACTTTAGTGAGGTCAAGCGATTTGTCTTTGTAGTTATTGCTTTCTTTTACAAACCGCTCAGACGAATCTTTTTCGCGGGCAAACGCCTTGATCACCCTAATGCCAGAAAATGCTTCCTGTACAAAGGTGGAAAGACTTGACAAACTGCGTTGAATTTGCTCAGAACGCTTGTTTACTACGTCGCTGACAAAGAAAATGCTGATGGATAGAACTGGCATCGGCACTAAAACCCACCAAGTCAGGCGGGCGTTTACAGAAAACATGTAAGACAAAACTAATACCACAAGCACCACCATGTTCATCAAATACATAATTGACGGCCCGATGTACATTCTGACATAGCTTACATCTTCCGAAATACGAGCCATTAAATCTCCAGTGCTGTTTTGACGGTAAAAACTTAACGGAAGCTGCTGGTAATGGTCATAGATTTCATTCTTCAAGTCATATTCAATATGCCGCGACATGATAATGATTGTCTGGCGAATCATGAAGAGAAAAACGCCTTTCCCAATCGCCATGGCTAATATTAAAGCTCCGTAAACCGAGACAGAATACGCAAAAATATCGTACATCGACGACTGTAAATTTGTGCCGTCGTAGAGGTAGTATATGTCAATATTTTCTTTCACCAAATCTAAGGCGTGCCTCACAACTTGGGCGGGCATGATGCCGAAAAGATTAGACAAAACGGTAAAAATGGCACCTCCGATGAGGTACCATTTGTATTTCAGTAAATATTTATTGAGGTGAGCGAGCTGCTTCATGCATTATTCAACGGTAACTATTTCTTTTTTGTTCGGTGCTGCCGCAGTTTGTAGCGGCGTTGATGATTCTTTGGGTTTGATTATTAATCGCAACGACTGATCGTAGGTGATGTAACTCCAGACCCAATTCAAGAACACAAATAGTTTGTTTTTAACTCCCAACAGCGACATTAAATGCACAAACATCCAAGTTAGCCAGGCGAAGAAACCCTGAAATTTCCAAAACGGTAAATCTACTACCGCCAGGTTCCGCCCCACGGTTGCCATCGAACCTAAATCTCGGTACTTAAATTCTTCCAGTGGTTCATTTTTCATTAACCGAACAAGGTTTTTTGCCAGTAGTTTACCCTGCTGAATTGCAGGCTGTGCCATTTGCGGATGTCCTTGTGGATATTCTTCGGATTCCATCTGAGCGAGATCGCCAACGGCAAAAATATCTTTGTGGTTAGCTAACTGGTTATATTTGTTCACTAAAAATCTTCCGCCGCGTGCGAAGTCGTTTTCTTCAAAACCTTTCAGATGGTTACTTTTTATTCCTGCAGCCCACACTAAATTATCCGTTCTAATTGTAGAATCATTGCTTAGAGTTGCGTATTGACCGTCATAACCTGTTACTCTTGTGTTTGTTATTACGTTTACGCCCAATCGTTCTAAGTATTCTTTACCTTTTGCAGAGGCTTCATCAGACATAGCATCTAAAACGTTTGGGCTGCCTTCAATGAGATAAATCTTCATTCTATTGAAGTCAAGTTCATTTTTATAATCTTTTGGCAGAATCATCTTTTTCATTTCGGCAAGAGTGCCAGAAACTTCTACGCCTGTTGGGCCGCCGCCCACAATCACAACGCTCATCATCGCCTCACGTTCTTGTAAATCTGAAGTCGAAATTGCTTTTTCAAAATTTTCGAGTACCTTATTTCGTAAAGCAATTGCCTCCGATAGCGATTTCATCGGAAGCGAATGTTTTTCAATTTCTTTGTTACCGAAAAAATTGGTGTCAGCTCCCATGGCAAGCACCAAAAAATCGTAATTGATGATTCCCAGATTAGTTTGGATGTACTTGTGCTCGGTAAATATTTCGCTCGCCGTAGTTATTCTGACGTGCACATTTTCCCGATTATGGAAAAACTTACGCAACGGAAAAGCGATAGAGCTTGGCTCAAGCCCCGCCATTGCTACTTGGTAAAAGAGCGGTTGAAATTGGTGGTAGTTATTTTTATCAATCAACACAATTTGGTAATCG
>JANQUM010000272.1:0-1551 GCA_030731175.1 Spirosomataceae bacterium | reverse complement strand
ATTTCTCTGCAAGCATAAGCCCGCCAAAACCCGCACCGATAATCACAACTCTTTTTTGTTTTGTTTCAGGAATATTAGCTTTCATCTTCTTTGGTTTTTAGTTTGTGAGCCTTGGATTTTGTGTAAATCTTGAGCTAATCTTGTTTAATAAGAGTGAATGCAAAAAAACTGTGCGGTAATCAAAAAAAGCGACCGTTTCGGGTCGCTTTTTCTTCATGTTATTTGATGTTATCTCGATAAGCCATCATTCCGCCCAGCACATTGTGCACGTTTTCAAAACCGTTTGCAATGAGGTATTGTTTTGCTCGGTCGCTTCTTGCACCACTACGGCAGTGAATATAAATGTCTTGTCCTTTTCTATCTTCTAACTCGTTAATCCGATCTGGTAAGTCGCCCAGCGGGATTAACTCAGCGTTTATATTGTCTTCTTCGTACTCGTCGGGGTTTCTGACGTCAATCAAATTAATTTTCGTTTCGCCGTCAAGCAGTTTTTGAAGGTCTTGTACTGTAATGTCGTAGTTATTATTCATTGCTTTTATTTTATGATAATTATTTTTTTCGTGAAAGATTCGGTTCGGTTAGACAGGCGTAAAATGTAGGTTCCGGCACTCAATGAAGAAACATCAATAAAGCCTTTATTAGTTCTTTTCTCTATCACTAACCGACCGTTCGGTTCAACAACTTGGGCAATAAATTCCCCTGTTTTTTTCCAACTTATTTTCTGTGAAGCTGGGTTAGGATAAACTATAAAATCATCTTCTGTCAATGGCTCACTTGCTAAAGGGGCTTCGTTTTCTTCCGGCGAACCAGTTGACCTAAAACCCATAACGGGGCGAAGCATAAAACTTCCATTTACTCTATTGACGCCGTTTCGGGAGCGGTTGGTTAGCCATTCACTTCCTAAATTGTAAAAGATTTTATCCGAAAATTGTGGCGAATTTTTGTCAAATCCAACGGCAATTGCCTGATCTGTTAACCGCGACCATCCCACGTAAAACGTATCCGTGACGGCAACACTTTTGCTTAATTCGTATTCTACAAAACCATTCAGCGTAGCAGGGTAGGTTACTTTTATGGTTTGTTGTATAACGGCTTGGTCGGGTCGTCCGTTTCTGTTGGAAAAAACTTGCAATAAGAAATCATTGTTTGTCTGATCCTGGAAGTAGGGTGTGAAATTTATTCGTACCGCTCCGAGCGTATCGGGCTGGTTTAAGATAAATTGCACCGCAACGCTTCCTAAGCGTAAATCTACGTCAGCACCTACTTCGGCACTGCCGTCGTCGTAAGCATAGAAATCGTCTAATTCGGCTGTTAAATAAAGGGAATCATTTCGGGTGAAATCAACTCCGTCAACAAATCCCGACTGAAAATCAGTAGAAAAAACCCTAAAACCATACGATAGCATAGCTTTCTCTTGAGCGGGAATAGTGAGTTTAGGTAGTTTAAATTGATTTGTTACTTGCCCCAAGAAAAATTGGAGGTTAGTTGCACGTGCGGTCAAAATATTTTGCCCACTTATCAATTCATTTATCTCCCATTTAGATCCTAAAC
>JANQUM010000271.1 GCA_030731175.1 Spirosomataceae bacterium | reverse complement strand
TCGTAGAATAGGTTGGCACAAACACGGTGGTCGCGGTGCGTATCGATGAGCCAATGGGTAAGTAAAACGTCGGGATTCTCTTTTTGAAGTATCGCCAAGGCTTTGTCAAACCAGTCGTTATTAATTTCAGAATTTCCGTCAATTTGTCCTAAGAAAACTGGGCGGGCGTTGAGTAATTTACAAGCAGCAATCGCCTCTTTAGTTCTGATTTCCGCGGCTTCTTTTGCAGCTGTTCCTTCAATTCCCGCTTCGCCACGAGTTAAATAAACGACCACAACTTCGTGTCCGGCTTTCGTCCATTTCGCAATTGCCCCGCCGCAACCCGTTTCGGGGTCGTCGGGGTGAGCACCCGTAACCATGATTTTTAATTTATCGGCTGCATTATTCGTTGATTTCACGTTTCCAATAATTGGCAAAACTGCCATCGAGCTAATTGCTGTTCGTCTGTTCATTTTACTCTTTTCGGGTTTTCGCTAACAAATGCCTCCCAACCCTTCTTTTTTGAGTTATTTCCGGTTAAAGCTTTCGTATTTCCGTGCATATAATGGCAAACCGCTGCGGCGAGTGCATCCGTTGCGTCAAGAAACTGCTTTTCAAGTTTTTGGTTGAATAAATTTTCCAGCATATAAGCCACTTGCTCTTTGGAAGCGTTACCGTTTCCAGTTACTGATTGTTTGATTTTTTTTGGTAAATATTCTACTATTGAAACTTCCCGGCTCAACGCCGCCGCCATAGCAACGCCTTGAGCACGACCCAACTTGAGCATTGATTGTACGTTTACACCGTAAAATGGAGCTTCAATTGCCATTTCATCAGGTAAGTATTCGTCAATTACTTGCGTAATTCGCTCGTAAATTCGTTTCAGTTTTAACTCGTGCGAACTCAGTTTTTCCAATCGAATTACCCCGTATTGAATCAAGGTCATTTTGCTTCCAACAACGGAAATTATTCCGTAGCCCATAATTCGAGTGCCGGGATCAACGCCTAAGATAATTTTTTCTGCTACTTTTGTGTCTATCACGTCTCCTATTTTCTCTCAAAATTTGATTCCAAAACTACAAATATATTCCGCTATTTGGTTTAAAACACTGCTGAAATTAGCGGCGTTTTTTGCGTTGCTGTATTTTTTGTTCAGGATGTTCCAAACCAAAACCTCGCAGCAAGAATGGTTTTCAATCATCAATAACTTTGGCGTAAAAGAAATTGGTGGCTGTTTATTGGTTATTGCGTTCATGCCGCTTAATTGGGCGTTTGAAGCAAAGAAATGGCAGCTTTTGCTAACTAAAATTCACAAAACGAACTTCGTCAACTCCTACAAATCAGTAATTTGGGGAGCAACGCTCGGAAATCTATCGCCGTTTATGATTGGTGATTTTGTGGGAAGGTTGCGGGGAATCCCAAATCGGATGAAAACCAAAGCCGGAATGGGGCTACTTTTAGGAAACGGAATGCAAATGTTTGTGTTGTTGATTTTCGCCCGTTTTGGTTACGACACACTCTACTACGCTTCTGAAATCAGCTTGTCAGCACCAAATCAGCTTATTAGGCATGTATTAATGGCGTTATTGGTTTTGGGAATTTTAGTTTTTACAAAGGCGGTCAAAATTCCCAAGTATACTAAAAATTCACGATTTCAAATAATGAATATACTTGACGAATATTCAAAAAGTACAATCGGTATTTTGTTCGTATGGGCAATTTTAAGGCATGTTATATTTACATTTCAATTCGTAATTTTACTGTGGGTTTTCAAGGTAGATTTATCAGTAACAATTCTTGTAAGTTTGGTGAGTATTATATTCCTTTTCAAAACGCTTGGAGCAACGCTCGGAATGTTTGGTGATATGCTGAGTCGACAATTATCCGCTGCTTATTTTTTCGGGCTTTATGCCGTTTCAATTGAGCCGGTTTTAGCGGCTACAACATTACTTTGGATTATCAATATTTTCGTTCCGATGTTTATCGGTTCTTTTCTGATTTTTTCGAGAAAAACCGCTAATCTAAACGAAGCTTAAACATGGAATTAATTGCTTATATTTTACTCGGAACGTACGCTTTCGCCTGCTTAGTTCTACTAATCGTTTGGAATTTTAGTTTTGAAAAAATGACTTTGAGTGGTTTCGCCGAGAAGCCGTTCGTTTCTATTATTGTCCCTGTCAGAAATGAGGCAAATAATATTTTGAATTTATTGCAGTCAATTGAAAATCAGGGATATAGCAAACTATTTTTTGAAGTGATTCTCGTCAATGATGCTTCGGAAGATAATACGGTATCGGTAGTAGAACAATTTGAATCAACTTCTGAATTAAGTATTCACATGCTTAATTTATCTGAAAGAAAAGATAATGCGTCTCCCAAAAAACGAGCTATTACAGAAGCCATTAAAACCGCAAAAGGTGAACTTGTCATCACCACCGACGGCGACTGCACAATGGGTGAAAATTGGTTAGAAACGGTGGTTGATTTTTATCTAAAAACGGACGCTTTTTTTATCAGCTCTCCGGTTAGCTTTTATTCACTCGAAAATGGGAATGTCCTACAAAAAATTTGGAATAATTTTCAAGTAATTGAGTTCGGAAGTTTGGTAGGAGCGGGGGCGTGTTCCATCAAAATGAGTAACCCAAATATGTGCAGCGGGGCAAATATTGCTTATAAAAAGTCGGTATTTGAGTTGGTGGGTGGCTACGCAGGAAACGAGCAAATTGCTTCGGGAGATGATGAATTTTTGATGCAAAAAATTGCAGCTCGTTTTCCAGATAAAATACAATTTTTAAAAGATTCTGATGCTGTTGTTCAAACGCAATCTCATGAAACTATTTCGTCGTTTTTTGTTCAACGAAAACGTTGGGCGAGTAAATGGCGTTTTTACAAAAATTGGCAACCAACGGCGTTGGCAATTTACGTGGCAATCGTAAACGGAATCACGGCGTTTGCACTAATTGCCGCACGTTTTGACTTAGTTTTACTTAAATTCAGCGTTGAATTTCTGTTTTTGGCAAGTGTTGTGCTTTTTTTCAAAAAACCCAAAGCAATTTTCTACATCCCATTTACTCAACTAATTTACCCTTTTTATGTATTCTTCATCGCAATTGCTGCACAAGGAAAAGGCGATTATGTCTGGAAAGGAAGAAAACTAAAGTAAATAAATGATGAAGTACCACATTTTAAACGGCGACGCTCTAAAAACCCGATTTCCACAACTGGAAGGCGAAATAATTGTATTGCGAGAATGCTTAATTGAAGGTGAAAAATCAAGCGAAATTTTTGACGAATTTGTAGAAAGCAGAAAGGGGTTTCTCAGTAAATGTTACGGCACAACACCCGAAGAGTACGAAAATAAATCAATTATTGAATTTGACAAAATAAGGCAAATTTCTGACGAGAGCGAAGTTTATTTTTGGTTTGAAGACGACCTTTTTTGCCAGGTGAATTTCTGGTTTTCTTGTTCGTTATTGTCGGATAGTTACAAATCAATTTCGTGCTTCTTTGTTAGGGCAAAATCAACCGACGAGAATGGCTACGGAAAAATGAGTTCTGAAGAGTTAAGAGTTGCTTTTCAAAGCTCGATGGTGATTCAATCTGCTGATATTAAGTTATTTGCAAATATGTGGAAAGCTTATCAAGCTAACGAAACTTCGAGTTTAAGCGTGTTAAAATCGAAGTTGAATTCCAGATTTTCATTTGTGGCAAATGCCATTGACCCTGCGGTGAAATTACTAACTGTTGATGAGCAAAATCTCACTATTTATGATCGGAAAATTTTAGAAATGATATCCGAAAATGATGCTATTTCATTTGATGAAGTATTTCAGAAATTCAATCAAGAAAATAGCATTCTTGGTTTAGGAGATTTACAAGTTAAACGGATGTACGAGAAAGTGAAAAGTCATGTTTAAAACACCGTCCATCCTCCCCCTAATTTACCCCTCGTTAACGTGGAAAATAAAAACCTCTGAAAAAGTAATTTATTTGACCTTTGACGACGGTCCAATTCCCGAAGTTACCGAGTTTGTTTTGGAGCAACTGGCGTTATATAAAGCCAAGGCAACTTTCTTTTGCATCGGTGATAACGTGCGGAAACACCCCGATATTTTTCAGAAAATAATTTCAGATGATCACAGCTTCGGAAATCACACGTTCAATCACCTCAACGGCTGGAAAACCGACAACAAAACGTACATAAAAAACGTAGCGTTGTGTCAAGTTGAAATAGAAAAACACGGCGTGAAAACAAACCTTTTTCGTCCGCCGTACGGCAGAATAAAGTTTTCGCAAACATCAAAACTCGTTGATTATAAGATAATTATGTGGGATGTGCTGACGAAAGATTATAATCAGAGCGTTGGTAAAGAAATAGTATTAAACAAAACGTTGAAGCATTCAGAAGCGGGAAGTATTGTTTTGATGCATGATAGTCTGAAAGCTTACGAAAATATGAGATTTTCTTTACCTAAATTCCTCGAAGTGTTTAGCGACAAAGGTTACCGCTTTGAAAAATTGTAAATT
>JANQUM010000270.1 GCA_030731175.1 Spirosomataceae bacterium | reverse complement strand
GTTGTAATCCTGTTTACAAAACTTTTGTAGTCTATCGTCACTGCCATTTCAGTAGCAAGCTACCTTTGTTCCAACCAATAATTGAGGTAATTTTGTAGATTACACACCAAAATAACAGAGTTAAGCAAGAAATTGAGGAAAACCGAACTGAAACCGTAAATAAAAGGTCACAAAGTTAGCAACCCAAAAAATAACCCAACGTTGGCAAAGACAAAAACCAAGAAAGAAACCCCGCTCACCAAACAATTTAACCAAATAAAATCCAAGTATCCCGGGGCAATGCTGCTGTTTCGGGTTGGTGATTTTTACGAAACTTTTGGGGCAGATGCCATCAAAGCATCCCGTATTTTAGGAATCACGCTGACCAAACGTAATAACGGCGGGGCAAACGAAGAACTCGCCGGTTTTCCATACCACTCACTTGATACGTATTTACCAAAACTCGTGCGGGCGGGCGAACGGGTGGCAATTTGCGATCAGCTCGAAGACCCTTCGCAAGCTAAAGGGATTGTAAAACGCGGCGTGACGGAACTCGTTACGCCCGGCGTTTCCATGAACGATAATGTGCTGGAAATTCGTCAAAATAATTACCTTGCCTCCGTGCATTGCGGCGAAAAAGGAAATTATGGCGTAGCTTTTCTTGATATTTCTACGGGAGAATTTCTGACCACCGAAGGCAACGCCGCTTATATTGATAAATTATTGCAAAGTTTTGCCCCGGCGGAGGTACTATTTTGCAAGCAGAACAAGAAACATTTTCTTGAAACCTTCGGCGATAAGTTCATCACATTTATGTTTGAAGATTGGGCATATACCCATGATTTTACTTATCCGTTATTAACTACACATTTCAAGACCAATTCACTCAAAGGCTTTGGCGTAGAAAATCTGCCCGACGGCATTACGGCGGCGGGCGTTATTCTGCAATATTTATCCGACACCGAACACAAAGAAATTAGTCATATTTCGGGAATTACAAGACTGGACGAAGAAAAATACGTGTGGCTTGATCGGTTCACGATTCGAAATCTCGAACTTGTTTTTGCTCAAAACGAAGGCGGCGTTCCGTTAATTCAAGTGCTTGACCACACCGTGACGCCGATGGGTGCGAGGTTGATGCGGAAGTGGGTGGTGCTTCCTTTGAAAGAAAAAAAGCTAATTGAAGAACGGCTGGATACCGTCGAGCTTTTTGTCAATGACCGTGATTTGCTCGATGATATCATTTCGGTACTCAAACCAATTGGCGACTTAGAGCGGTTGATCTCAAAAGTTGCCGTTGGGAGAGTAAACCCTCGGGAAATGAACCAACTAACCCGTGCGTTAAAGCAAATAGAACCATTAAAAACACTATTAAGAAATGGAGGAAAAGAATCCGATATTTTTAAGAAATATAGTACACAACTAACTGACTGTCAATATATTGTAGAAAAAATAGATTTAACCCTTCGAGATAAAGCACCCGTCCAAATGAATCAGGGCGGAATGATAAAAGAAGGCGTTAACGCCGAACTTGACGAACTACAAAAAATAGCCTATTCTGGGAAAGATTACCTGCTCGGAATTCAAAAAAGAGAATCCGCACGAACCGGCATTTCCTCCCTAAAAATATCTTTTAATAAGGTTTTTGGGTATTACCTCGAAGTATCGAACGCTCATAAAGACAAAGTGCCGCCGGAGTGGATTCGTAAGCAGACGCTTGTAAATGCCGAACGTTATATAACGGAAGAACTCAAAGTTTATGAAGAAAAAATCTTGAACGCTGAAGGGCAATTATTTATAATCGAACAACGGATTTATAACGATTTAGTACTTGCAACCAGCGAGTTTGTGGCTCAGATTCAGCAAAATTCACGCGTTATTGCTATGCTGGATGCTCTTGCTTCTTTTGCTTTTGTAGCAAAGAAAAATAACTATTGCAAACCTACGGTGACTGATGATAAAGTCATGAATATTAAGAACGGTAGACACGCCGTGATTGAACAGCAATTGCCATTGGGTGAAAGCTACGTTCCGAATGATTTATATTTGGACGACGAAACGCAACAAATCATCATCATTACCGGCCCGAACATGGCTGGTAAATCTGCTTTACTTCGTCAAACGGCACTTATCAGTTTAATGTCGCAGATTGGTTCTTTTGTTCCCGCTGAGAAAGCAGATTTAGGATTGGTTGATAAAATATTTACGAGAGTAGGAGCAAGCGATAACTTATCGCGAGGCGAAAGTACGTTCATGGTTGAAATGATAGAAACGGCTTCAATCCTGAATAACCTCAGCGATCGTAGCCTCGTTATTATGGACGAAATTGGGCGTGGAACAAGCACTTATGATGGTGTAAGTATTGCCTGGAGTCTTGCCGAATACTTACACAATCACCCCAAATCTAAAGCCAGAACGCTCTTTGCAACGCACTATCATGAGTTAAACCAACTCACGGAAGATTTACCAAGAATTAAAAACTTCAATGTCGCGGTTAAAGAAGTAAACGGGAAAGTCGTTTTTCTGAGAAAACTTCAAGAAGGCGGCAGCGAACACAGTTTCGGTATTCACGTTGCCCAAATTGCTGGAATGCCGCAATCTGTAGTTTTACGAGCAAACGAAATTTTGCACCACCTCGAAAAAGACCATATCAAAGAAACCAATAAAAAGAACATCGCCGAAGCACCCAAAAATAACTTTCAACTCTCTTTCTTTGACCCCGTTGATCCTAAAATGGACGAGCTTAAAACTCAAATGGCGGATTTAGATGTAAACTCCATGTCGCCCATTGAGGCATTATTGAAGTTAAATGAGTTGAAGAAATTGGTTAGTTGAGGTTATCAACGCACCATTCAAATTCCTTTATGCTTTATTATACCTTCGGCACTGTCTATTAAGTATTTTTGTGTGGAGTATCGGGGTTTCTCGATTATAAAAAATCACGCTTACTTCACCAACTATCCCTGTAATGAGTTGTACTTTTGATACGCGATTTAAAAGATTATAAACTAAAAATACTGATGAAAAAGATACTTGCACTGTGTTTAATGCTCTTTATGCTAAATCAAACTGCAATGGCCTGGGGCGTAACCGGACACCGCGTAGTTGGGTTAGTAGCCCAAAAACACCTCAAAAAGCGGGTGAACCGAAAGGTTAATTCTATTTTGAATCAAAACTCGTTGGCTGAAGTATCAAACTGGATGGACGATATCAAGTCTGATACTGCTTACAAGCATACCCACGATTGGCACTGGGTAACTATTTTATCAGGTGAAACCTACGAGCAAAGCACGAAAAACTCTAAGGGGGATGTTATTATGAAAATCGAAGAGCTTGTTGCTACGCTAAAAGCGGGTGGGCTCTCCGCAGCTCAAGAAGAAACCTACTTAAAGTATTTGGTGCACCTTGTAGGAGATATGCATCAACCGCTGCACATTGGCGATCGTTATAATCAGGGGGGTAATCAAGTACGTGTAACGTGGTTTGGTCAAAACTCAAACCTACACCGCGTCTGGGATAGCGATTTGATTGAGCAAAAAAGCTTGAGCTACTCTGATTTGGCTGGATTCTTGGATGAGCCAACTAAAGAGACTCGCAAAATGTGGCAAAAAATGAGCGTACGCGAATGGGCTGCCGTATCACAGTCACACTTTCCTCAAATCTACGACTTCCCCGCTGACGGCAAACTGGGTTATCGCTACTCCTATGACAACTTCAACACAGTTCAAACTTGTTTGATGCAGGCTGGTATTCATCTGGCAGGATTACTGAATGAGATTTACGGGTGAGTTCGCCGCGTATTCTGCAATAACATAAGTACTGATTTAAACTGGGAGGACTCCATGCCTCCAAAGAAAAAATTGAGGAGTTATTGAAGCGGAATGAATTGACGACATTGGTGGAATAGACAGTTGCTTGTTCAATTATACGTAGTAATTAGCTCGGTATCGTTTCTTTGAACCGAGGTTACGAAGTCAAATCTGATTTCTTTTTCTTGGCTTGTCATGACGGGCAATTTTAGGTTTTCGTTGAAGTGTTTTATTGCAGATTTTTTATCATCAGCATTTCTTTTGTTCACAAAATCAACGTGCTGATCAATTCTTTTTTGAACCACCGAATTATAAAATGTGGCTGGAGTAGAGCAGATATTGTCCATGATAATTTCTAAAAATTGAGGGTCAATCTCATAACCGATACTATTTCTGTTGGTTGCAATAGCCGCTATAGACGTGGTTCCTGTACCCAAAAAAGGGTCTAACACGGTATCTCCCCGCAAAGAATACATATTAATTAGCCGGTAGGGCAGTTCAAACGGATACGCCGCACTTCGCTTTCTTGTGTCTGATTTGTCTATTTTTTGCTTTGTTCCCTTCAAATCCCAGAGGTCAGAAAACCACGTATTCCTTTCCTCCCAAAAGAACGAACTTTCTCTTCTTCTGAGTTTTTCAGCAGGTGTTTTGAATTGTCTTTTTCCGCCTTTTCGGAAAATTAAAATCCACTCGTGTTCTAACGTTACGTATGCACCAGAAGGCAACATTCCCGAACCCATAAA
>JANQUM010000269.1 GCA_030731175.1 Spirosomataceae bacterium | reverse complement strand
AGACGCACGATACACCTGATTGTTTCGGAATTGCTCCCACATCAACGGATAATATTCTTGTGCACCAACTCTTTCGTATTCTTGCAAACCACGGGTGTTTTGCCCGTTTGTGAATTTAACATTGATCTTGCTTTCGCCAGGCTTACCTTTTTTGGTTGTTACCATTACAACGCCGTTTGCCGCACCTGCACCGTATAGAGCAGTAGAAGCGGCATCTTTTAAAATGGTAATTGTCGCAATATCGTCTGGGTTTAAATTGGCAATACTTGCCGAGTAAGGAACACCATCAACCACGTAAAGTGGGTCGTTTGAAGATGAAATTGATCCAAAACCACGAATACGTATCTCTGGAGCAGTTCCTGGTTGGCCACTACCCGCCGTGGTGGTAACACCCGCAGTTGTACCGGCAATTGCCTGACCGATGTTAGTAATTGGTCTTACCGCAATTTGTTGGGCACCAATTTGTCCTGCCGAGCCAGTAAAGCTTTCTTTCTTCGCTGTACCAAAAGTAGTTACGATCACTTCATCAAGAATTGCAGAGCTTTGCTCCATCGAAACGTTAATAACGGACTTGTTACCAACTTTTACTTCTTGTGGTTCGTAGCCAATAAAGCTAAACGACAATACACTGTTAGGGGCGGCATTGATGGAAAAATTACCGTCATTGTCGGTGTTAGTTCCGGTAGTGCTACCTTTTACTGTGATACTTACACCGGGCAGTCCTGATCCTGTTTCGTCCAGAACTTTTCCGGTCACTTTCTGTTGGGCTTGCACTGATGCAAAGCCGAGCAAAAAGACAAAAAATGTGAGTAGAGTTTTTTGCATTTTTTTTAGATTTTAATTTATGTTTCTAAAATTTCAAGTGCAAATGTATGTTACCAATCTAATTTATTTCTAATGTTTTAAGACAATTATAAACCGTAAAGGTTATCTTAAAAATGGCCTTAATGCTCTGTTTTAGAATATTATTTTACGATGATGTATATTTAAAGGATGTTGTTTCGAATTATGCTCAATTTATCCCATTTTTGATGGGGAGTACGGAATAAAATACTGAAATAGTTTATATCTATATCTCAATAAAATCACTAGGTAAAAGTGGTTTAGTACAGTGATGGATTGTTTTTGGAATAGGTGTACTTCAACCGTCATTTATTTGCATTTTTAAAAATAGCATTATTCGTACTTTATTTAAAATTATTTCTGTAGCCATTTTAACACTATTTGTGTCTATTCTTGGTTATGAGGAAACAGAACTTCAAAATATTTTGCATGATTTTTCGTTTGCTAACGGAGTATTTAGAGTTTCCTCGCCAAAATGTTTTTATTGGCAGCTACTTATTTTATGACCACCGCTAGATAGCTTTTTTGAACAAACTGACCACCGCACCAATGACCAAGCCCTTTCTGAATATTTTCCTTAGAGCAATACCCATTTTTTTAATTTCTCTTACCGCTTTTTCACAACCTAACAACGAACGCGTCGAAATACCTGTCCGTTCGGAGCGTGACTTCTTCAATGTCATAAATTTAGAAGAATACGGAGCATTGATGCTATATGGGAATTCCCGCTCAACCATGGATGTCGTGTTCTATAATAAAAACCTTCAGCAACAATGGGCAAACTCGCTACAAGTTGAATCAAAATCGCAGTTCATAGAAAGTTATCGGGAAGGAGGCGTAGTTTATTTATTGTTTGGGAATGACAGCCGCCGCATATTTCAGGTCTTTCGAGTGAGTTGCAATATCGGGCTGATTCAAGCGTACGCATTTAACTCGTTGCCAAATTTTGAAATTAGTCAATTCAAGGTAAACCTCGAGACGGCATACCTCGGTGGTGTGATTAAAAAAGAGCCAGTTATTTTATCTATCGAACTCGGAGAAAGAGTTCCGCGGGTAATTACAGGTGGTTTTCGGGAACGAGCAAACCTTCAATCCATCGAGTTTTCTCCAGACGGAAATATTATGGCAAGTTATATCTTGAGCCGGAAGCGGCAAAATACCATCGTTGTAAAAGAGATTTCGACGTTAGGAAAAGTGATTGAGCAAAAAGCCATTGAACCCAAAAAAGGAGCTACATTTATCAACGGTAAACTTTTTGAACTGGGCGATGACAAGCAAGTAGTAATTGGAAATTATGGTACTGGCTCAACTTCAAATGGGTTGCCAATTTCGCAGGGAATTTACATAATCAGCGATTTAGATTTGCGGGAAACTCAGCAAAAAGTAGCGTATTACTCGTTCACGGAGTTTAGTTCGTTCTTTAATTTTTTGAGCGAAAAGCGGCAAGAAAAGATCGAAAAGCAATCTAAACGTAAAAAGAGCAAAGGCGGTGAATTACGGCTTGACTACAAACTATTAGTACATGATTTAATTAAGGATGAGGATGGCTTTTTGCTCGTTGCGGATGTTTTTAAACCGATCATCCGCACCAATAACGTCAACAATTTCGGTATGATGCCCATGGGCGTGAATCGCTTTTATAATCCTTTTATGATGTCGCCGTTTTATTACAGCCGCTTTGCTATGATGAACTCTTGGGCGTGGTTTCCGTGGAATGGCAACGGAAATACGATCATTGATGGTTTTGACTATACGCACGCTTTCATGGTTGCGTTTGATAATAATGGTAAAATTAAGTGGGATAACTCCATCGTTTATGACGACGTACGGTCTTACGATTTAAAGGAGAAAATAAGCGTTCTGCAAAAAGGCGATGGCTTTTACGCGGCTTACACAGATGAAAGTAAGTTATCTCTTGCAGTAATTAGTGAGGACGGCGTAACCGCTGATAAAGAAACGCTGGTAGTCAAAAAAGAACACGAATCAATCAGAGATACTGAGTTCAGTGAAGCGTCTTTTTGGTACGAAAATAATTTCTTGTATTGGGGTTATCAAAAAATTAAAGCCGCCGACGAAGGAAAGCGAAAAGTCTTTTTTATCACAAAAGTGCCTTTTGACAGTAAGTAAAGGTAAATTATGAAACCATTTCACGAGATAAAACCCGAAATTCTTTTTTGGTTCTGAAAAAACCGTGAATTTTGCGTTTCTGATCAACTACACTGCTTTGCGGAATTATCATTTCTTACCTTTATTATTAATAGTATTCTTATTCGGCTGCAATCAGCCGACAAAAGACCGCTATAAAATTTCGCCACCGCCGTCAGACAACGAAGCGAGTTTTTTCGAGGCATCTGTAAAAGCACTAAGCGATGCCATTCGCTCGAATCCGAGTGTCTCGGAAAATTATTTTAAGCGTGCCACCATTTTCTTCCAAAATCGTCAGTTTAAAGAATCGCTCAAAGACATCAACCGAGCCGCAGAACTTAGTCCAAACAATGCCGACTACTTATTGCTAAAGGCAAAACTGCTCAAAGAAAACGGAGAGATCGACAAGGCTTGGCAACTGATAAATCAGGTAGAGTCATATAATTTGGAATCGGTAGATTACTACCTAATTATGGCCGAACTCAGCGTTTACAAGAAAGACACCCTTGCCGCAAAAGCGAACCTTGCAAGTGCCCAAAAACTATCCCCCTACAGCGGTAATGCTTTTTTTGTAAAAGGTATATTGCTCGAACAAATCCAGAATGATACCGTTCAGGCGATGGACTTTTATCAGAAAGCATTAACTTACAATAAAGCACAACCAATAGTTTATGACAAGATAATCAATTTCCTGCAACGCCGTTCCTTGCCCGACTCTGCAATTTCGATTGTAGATAAAGCAATAATGGTCTTTCCGGAAGAGGTTAAATGGAAAAATACAAAGGCGGAGATCTTACGAAAAAATACGTTGTATGAAAGGGCAATTCAGGTTTACGAGTCGGTTTATGAGCAAGATACTACTCAAGCAGATGCCCTTGTTAAAATGGCTGACATAAGAATTGGTCAAAAAGCGTATTCTTCGGCAATAAGGTATTTGAAAAAAGCCATTCCGTTAGAAGCAAAGCCAGCAAAACTTCTATACTTAACAGCTTTTTGTAACGAAAAACTTCAAAACTATTCAGAAGCACAATTATTTTATATAAAAGCTGCAAAAGCTGATCCCGAAATGCGGCAAGCCGTTGAGGGGCAAAACCGAACTACACGCATCGTAAATCAGGCAATTGGCCTAACGTATTAATATGAATATTAAAATTACACTGCCAGACGGCTCAATCAAAGAAGTGCCAACCGGCACAACTCCGGCAGCAATTGCCGTTTCAATAAGCGAAGGTCTCGCCCGTAATGTTTTAGCGGCGAAATTTAACGACGTTGTCATTGATTCAAACCGAGAGCTTACCGAAGACGGCTTCCTGCAATTATTAACTTGGAATGATAACGACGGGAAATCAACTTTTTGGCATTCTTCGGCTCACTTGATGGCGGAAGCTATCGAGCAACTCTATCCTGGCTCTAAATTTTGGGTCGGCCCAGCCATTGAAAACGGTTTTTACTACGATATTAATACGGCCGGACAAACGATTTCGCAAGATGATTTCAAGAAAATCGAGGATTTGATGTTGTCTTTAGCCCGTGAAAAAAACGACTACGTTC
>JANQUM010000268.1:512-4574 GCA_030731175.1 Spirosomataceae bacterium | reverse complement strand
TGGACACCCAAAAACCGGGCGTTGATTGTTAAGTTAACATATTGGTTGAATGTGTAAGCAGGGCTAAGAAAATGGCCGTATTTGTTTTATCAGCTTTAGCAGTAAAAGGGAACTCAATTGCCATGACCTTTAGGTCGTGGTTGATAAATAAATGAAAAGAAGAAAGGGCTTTAGCCTAACGTTGTTTACTAACTTGCCTTACCATCATTATACTTCATAAAATCATAAACTAAAATGTTCTATTCAAAACGCAACTTACACTTTAATCTCTACGAAGTTCTTCAAGCCCAAGAGCTGAACAAGTACGCTTACTACGAAGACCACTCTGCCGAAACCTTTGATTTAGTTCTTGAATCTGCCGAGCAAATTGCCGAAAAAATGCTGCTGCCGCTCTTAACAGAAATGGACAGAGACGAGCCGCAGCTTGTAAATGGTAGAATAAAAGTTCACGAAGGGATGAAACCCATCATCAAGAAATTTGGCGACGACGGCTGGATAAACGCCACGTTTTCTTACGATGAAGGCGGACAGCAATTACCCGGATTGATACACAATGCAGCGGCGTTTATCTTTCAAGCGGCAAATTATTCGGCATCCGTTTTTCCGTTTTTGACAACCGGAGCAGCAAACCTTATCCGCACTTTCGGTTCGGAGGAATTGAAAGCTACTTTCCTCGAAACCATGTTTTCGGGAAAATGGCAAGGCACAATGGCGTTGACAGAACCAGATGCCGGAAGCTCACTTTCAGATATTACAACTTCCGCAACACCAACCGACGAGGAAGGAGTTTACAAAATTAAAGGACAGAAAATATACATCTCCGCTGGAGACCACGATGCTTGTGAAAACATCATTCACCTAATGCTTGCTAAAATTGCTGGTGGTCCGGCAGGTGCGAAGGGAATCTCTTTATTCGTAGTTCCGCAAAAACGCATTTCCGAAAACGGACTCGAACCAAACGACGTCGCCACGGCGGGCGTTTACCACAAAATGGGTTATAAAGGTGCTCCAATTGCTCATTTAATGATGGGAGCCGAAGATAATTGCGTTGGGTATTTGGTTGGCGAACCGCACAAGGGGCTTTCGTATATGTTCCAAATGATGAACGAAGCTCGTGTTGGTGTTGGAATGAATGCCGCCGCCATTGGCACGGCAGCTTATTACGCCTCGTTGCAATACGCCAAAGAGCGTCCGCAGGGAAGAAGTATCACGGATAAAAATCCCGCAAATCCACAAATCAGCATTATTCACCATGCTGATGTAAAACGGATGTTATTATTTCAAAAATCGGTGGTGGAAGGGTCATTGGCGTTGCTTTTATATTGCAGCAAATTGGCGGATATTGCTCACGTTTCAAGCGGCGAAGAACAATCAGAAGCCGCATTATTACTTGATTTCCTTACACCAATTGCCAAATCTTACCCTTCCGAAATGTGCTGTCTTACCACTTCAGCTGCGGTGCAAATTCTCGGTGGAGCGGGTTATACGACTGATTTTCCCGTAGAACAATTTTATCGGGAAGCCCGCATTCACCCAATTCACGAAGGAACAACCGGAATCCATGGAATGGATTTACTCGGTCGTAAAATAACGATGCAAAACGGAAGAGCGGCTGTGCTATTTTTCAATGAGTGCGGTAAAACCATCCACGATGCGAGGGAAATTCCGACATTGGAAAGTTGTGCGTCGGAATTAGAAAATAGCCTCCGAACGCTACAAAAGGTAACCAACCATTTGCTGGGTATTGCGAAAATGGGAGACACCGAAGCGTATTTAGCAGATGCGACGTTATTTCTGGAAATGACGGGCATCATTGCCATCGCATGGCAATTACTGAAATCTGGAGTTGTGTCTCAAAATGCATTGAATAGTGAAACCACGCACGATTCAGACAGGAACTTCTACAACGGTAAACTTGCCGCCATGAATTACTTCTTTGCCTACGAGTTGATAAAAGTGGAAGGTTTAGCAAAACGCTTGCAGGAAGATAACAAAGTCACTATTGAAACGGAGGCAGATTGGTTTTAAACGTTGTTAGTGTAAAAGTCAATGAGTAATTTCGCACTTAGAAAACAAGATATTATTAATTCTGCATTCATAATTTTAGATTACTATAAAGATGGGAAGAGCATTTGAATTTCGTAAAGCACGGAAAATGAAGCGTTGGAGCTCGATGGCGAAAACGTTTACCCGCATTGGTAAAGACATCGTGATGGCGGTGAAAGAAGGCGGGCCAGATCCGGCAACCAACTCACGTTTACGGGCTATCATCCAAAACGCCAAAGCGGCAAATATGCCGAAAACCAACGTAGAGTCGGCAATAAAACGAGCATCTTCTAAAGATCAGGAAGACTACAAAGAAGTTGTTTTGGAAGGCTACGCTCAACACGGAATCGCCGTTTTGGTAGAATGTACCACCGATAATAACAACCGAACCGTTGCCAACGTACGAAGCTATTTCACAAAAACCGACGGTAGTCTCGGCACCAACGGAATGTTGGATTTCATCTTCGACCGAAAATGTATTTTTAAAATTGAACCCAAAGAAGGTTTAGATATCGAAGAACTGGAATTTGAAATGATTGACCACGGAGCCGAAGAAGTCTTTTTAGACGAAGAAGCTAACCAAATAAACATCTACGGCGAATTTACTGCCTACGGAAGCATTCAAAGTTTCTTGGAAGAAAATAACTACGAAATCGTAGAATCTAACTTCGAGCGAATCCCGACAGATACTAAAACGCTCTCGGAAGAAGATGCCGCCGATGTAGAAAAACTAATCGAAAAGCTCGAAGAGGACGACGACGTCCAGAATATTTATCACAATATGTTAACTGCTTAAACCAACATGAGAAAAAAGTACGCCGCTGGCAACTGGAAAATGAACACAACTTTTGACGAAGGAAAAAAACTCCTTTCGGAAGTTGTAAATATGGTAAAAGACGAATTAACCGACGCTAATGTAAAAGTTGTGGTTGGTGTTCCGATGCCTTACCTAAGCACATTCGGACAATTAATCGATACCGATAAAGTAGCCCTTGCTGCTCAAAACTGCCATCCTGAAGCGTCTGGGGCATTCACTGGTGAGACATCGGTTTCGATGTTAAAATCTGTTGGTGTAAAATACGTGATTATTGGGCACAGCGAACGCCGGGAGATGTTTAACGAAGACGATGCGTTCGTCGCCGCCAAAGTTGATGCTATTTTAGCCGAAGGCCTCACTCCTATTTTCTGTTGTGGTGAAACCCTCGCTCAACGCGAAGCTGGAATCCACTTTGATTTTGTGAGAAGTCAGTTCACAAACGGACTTTTTCATTTATCAGCTGACGAATTGAAAAAAGTAGTTATCGCCTACGAACCTATTTGGGCAATCGGAACGGGCGTGACCGCAAGTAGCGAGCAAGCTCAGGAAATGCACAAAATGTTACGTGACCACCTTGCCTCTAAGTACGGACAAGATGTCGCCGATGAAATTTCTATCCTTTACGGTGGAAGTGTAAAACCCAACAACGCTAAAGAACTTTTCGGAATGCCCGACGTTGACGGCGGTTTAGTTGGCGGAGCGTCGCTTGATTCACGCGGGTTCACAGATATTGCTAAGTCGTTTTAAATACTGGAATATTCAACTCAATTATACGAAAGCCCGACCTTTAAACAGGTTGGGCTTTTTGTTTAGTTATTTATCAATGGCGGTCAATACATTGTCTGGAAACGTATTATTCAAATGAATTGCAGATTCGAACCTTGTTGACGGCTCAGTTTTTCTCTTCCAATAGTTTATCGACCAAAATATGAGATAGCTCAAAAAAGCACTCACTATTACGGCAATAATACCCTTTTTATACTTACGACTGTAAACCCAAAATGTCAAAGCAACATGAAAAATGAAAGAAAACAGCAGGTAGATTATATCGCCACCGCCCATTGAATTTGAACAATAATATCCTAAAAGTACTGAAAAGGCAAATCCGAAAAGTATGATTTTTAAAGATGAAGACATACTTTTAAAATTAGCTTGCCGTGCTAAGGGTATCTTTTTTCCAAAAATGGCGAATCACTTTT
>JANQUM010000268.1:0-502 GCA_030731175.1 Spirosomataceae bacterium | reverse complement strand
GTATTGAGGGTTTATAGCTGTCATGTGCTTACGGGTTATATATTATCATTAGGAAACCTAATGTCGACAAAAATGCAGTATTAAACAATTGAAGCATCTTTTTTCCAAAAATGGCGAATCACTTTTCTGTCAACCCGCTTTTCTGCGTGCCAAAGGTCATAGTTTTTTTGTAAGTTCATCCAGAATAATGAAGTATTACCGAACGCCTCTCCCAACTTTACTGCCATATCAGGGCTAATATTGGTTCTGCCGTTAACAATTGCAGAGAGATTTGCTCGTGCAATTCCCAAGCCTTTGGCTACTTCACTAACGGTTAAGCCGTTTTCAACAATAAACTCTTCCTTTAGAACCTCTCCCGGATGTATGGGAGGTAAATTTCTCTTTAACATTTTATTTATTGATTAATCGTAATCTAAAAAATCAACGTCTTGTATATTCTGACCATCAAACTGAAATATTATTCGGTAGTTTGGTGTAACACTAATAGGCCAAAATTCAGATA
>JANQUM010000267.1 GCA_030731175.1 Spirosomataceae bacterium | reverse complement strand
GTGTTACGTAGGCAATCTTTGTATCGCCAAAATCATCGTATTGAAAATAGATTCCCTGCCCGTTTCCTTCCCATTGCGGATTATCAGCGTCACGGTCAAGGGTTTTGGTAAGGTTTACAATGCCACTTCCGTCCACATTCATTACGTATAAATTGGTTACCTGATACCCTTGAAACGTATCATCGTTACCCCTAAAGGCAATTTTCTTGCCGTCCGGAGAAAGTACAGGGCTTCCATCTGGCCCGAAACGAGATGTTAAGGCTTTTACATTTCCCGACTTTAAATCGAGTTGATAAACCTCCGAATTCGCAGGTTCAAATTCGTTATTATTATGAAGATTTGCTGAGAAGAACAAGCTTTGTCCGTCTTTTGACCAAATCGGGCTGCCGTGGTTATTGGCCGAAAAAGTGCGTTGGCGTGGTGTACCACCGTCTATTCCCAACGTAAAAATCTGCGTTTTCCCCGGTTTTTTATATCCTGATCCGTCTGAGCGGTAATTGAGTTCATCGATGTAAATGGGTGGTGCGTTCCATTCGGCTCCTTCAGGTTTGGCGGGAAGTTTAAGCAGTGATTTTTTTTCTTCCGATACAAACTGCGTAAATGCCAGTTGCGAATCATCCGAACTCCAGGCAACTGCACTCGGCGGAATCGCCGTATTGGTCAACGCGATAGTTTCACGAGTATCGGGGAAAAGGAGGTATAGTTTTACTTTCTCGTCGTCTTGATTAGAAAGAAACGCCAGTTTTTTGCTGTCATTAGACCAGCGAGGGGCGTAGTCGCGTTGATTACCTTGGGTTAACTGACGAACACGCGTGCCGTCGGCGTTGCTGATCCAGAGATTTGAATAGTCTCGGTCGATCATGATGTCTTTAAAATTTCTGACGAACACAATCTGCGAACCATCGGGAGAAATCTGAGGGTCAGAGACGTACTCCATATTAAACAAGTCTTTTAACTCAAGCGGCGTTTTTTCTTGAGCAAAAGCATTGAATTGCAACAAAATAAATAACAGAACGATGGGTGTACTCTTGAATTTCATACGGGTTAACGGGTGATTTATTAGCGATTAAATTTTTTAAAAAATGATTATTTTATGCTCTCTAAAGATAATTAATTTTCTCTTATGGCCCTGTCTTAAACTTACGTTTTGTCAACACTCAAAATAGTTTGTAACAGCACATTAGCTCCGTTTGCCATGTCTATCGACTTGGTAAATTCTTTTGGCGAATGGCTGATACCACCTACACTTGGAACAAAAATCATTGCCACGGGAGCGATCATGGCTATTTCTTGGGCATCATGACCCGCACCGCTTTGCATATATTTTGTATTCAAACCCAGTGCTTCGGCAGATTTCTCGATGGTTTGCTGCAATGTTTTATCGGTTAATGCTGGTTTTACTTCATTAGCTTGCCTTTCAAAACTGATTTTTGTTTTGGTTTCAGTGGCAATACTTACTGCCTGCTTTTCCATTTCGGCAAAAAGCATTTCTATTTTTTCAAAAGATAAATCCCGTATTTCTAAACCTAATACCACTTTGCCCGGAATTACATTATAAGCACCCGGCATCGCATCAATTTTGCCTACCGTTGCCACGTGATTTCCTTCAATTTTCAAGGCAATCTCGTTTACAGCGGTGATAAATTTCGAGGCGGCCAATAAGGCATCTTTTCGGAGTTTCATCGGTGTGGTACCGGCGTGATTAGCGAAGCCTTCCACCGTGACTTCCCAATGTACAATACCCACGATACCTTCCACTACTCCGATCTCAATGTTTTCTTGTTCCAGAATTCCCCCTTGTTCAATGTGTAATTCCAAAAAGGCTTTTAAATCTCCTTTTTTACGAATAACACTAGAAATAGCATCCGGATTACCCCCGATAGCCTTGATACCTTCTGCTTGGGTTAACCCGATTTGGCTTTTTTGTTGCAATCCGTCCGCAGTTAGATGGCCTACCATAGCCATGCTGCCAATGGTGCCACCTTCTTCATTAGCGAAAATGATGACCTCCAGCGGATGATCGGTTGTCACTTTGTTTTCGTTGAGAATTTCAATTACTTCCAAAGCAGCAAGTGAACCCAAAGTACCATCGTAGTTACCTCCCTCCGGTACCATATCAATGTGCGAACCGAAGGCTATCGGTCTTAGAGCGGCGTTTTTTCCTTTTCGTTTTCCAATGAGGTTTCCTGCGGCATCTATTTGAGGATTAAGACCTGCTTTTTTCATTAAATCTATAAACCAAGCCCGTCCGTCTATATCTCCTTGGCTGTAAGCAATTCTGTAACCTCGTCTTTTTTCGTCGATACCAAATTTTGCCAATTCAGCAATGCGGTCAACCAACCGTTTTTCGCTTACTCGTAAATTAGCGTAATTTTGATAGTGCTTGTTTTCCAACCCAGAAAGTCCAAATGCACCTAAACTAAGTGCAGAAATTGAGGAGGTTTTGATGAATGTTCTTCTTTTCATGTTTTTATTCACTTTCAATTTTATTATTTTTTTAATTTACTACGAGGGCAATTCACCACAAAAAAAATCAGAACAACGTCCTGATTTTTTTCACTAAACTAATGGAATACTTTTATTTTTTTGGTGCATCTTGATTATAAATATCCCTGATGCACACGTATTTACCGTCACGCTTTTCCCAAATTGCCATGTACTTTCCCGTTTCGGTCACGTTGCCTGCGGCGTCAGTTGAGGTAGAAATACCGATTTCGGTTACTTGGTCTTCGCTTCCATAAACTTCGGTGGTTTCAAAGGCAGTTACCTGACCTTCCGGGCGTGAGGTCATCCCTTTCTCAATATCGGCCCGAAGAGCTGCTTTACCAGCAACGCTTGGTTGGTCATCTCCCATGCTTACGGCATCTTCAGCATACATTGTCAGTAAACCTTCCAAGTCTTTGTCGGTTTGGGCTTTTGCCCAGGCATTCTCCATCTCTTGGATTTCGGCTTTAACCGCCGCCATGTCCGGTTCGGCCATTACAGCAACTTCTTCGGTGGTTTCTTTTTCAGCGTTTTCACAGCCGAAAGTAAAAAGTGCCATAAAGGCAAGAATTGCTACGTACGAGTTTTGTTTTTTCATTATTGAATAGATTAGTTGATTTTGCCTACTCTGATCGGTTTTCGGCTGCTCCGTTTTAACACGTTTGGTATTGCTTCTGATGACAATCCGTGTAAATTTTCATTGCATCGTTTCTAAATCGTTCCGGTAATTCTTGGAAGCTAAATACAAGAAACCCACCGCTATGCTACCAGTAACGAAAGTGGCACAAAATGCCCATCTCAGGCTCAGGTCTCCGTAAGTGGGTTGGAGGTAATCACTAAGCATTCCAATGACCAACGGCCCACCTCCCAAACCGATTAAATTGAGAACAAAAAACAAAATGGCGGAAGCAAACGCCCGCATTTTGGCGTTGACTAAACTATGCGTTACGGCTATGGTTGGCCCTAAGTAAAATGCCGTGAAAAAGCTCATCATAAAAATCATAAAATATACCAAGCTGATATTTTCACTAAAAATCATGACGTAGTTAAAGAAGAAAGAAGAAGCCCCCGCAATCATAGGAACCCAAATGTACCAACGCAGATCTTTGTGGCTCAGTTTGTCGGCAAGATACCCGCCCGCAAACGTTCCTATACCGCCGCCGATGCCAAAAGTCAAACCAAGCATAATTCCTGCCGTGGCGAGATCTATTTGATGAACCCTCGATAAAAAAGAAGCAGAGAAATTACTAAAACCATAATTACCAAACGTCTGAAAGCCCGACGCCAACGCTATAAAGACAAACGTTTTCTTTTTCAAAAGTAAAGTCAATACTTCTCTTATCGGCGGGTTCTCGTGGGTTGTTTTAGCTGCATCCAACCTACCTTTTACGGGTTCTCGCACAACAAAGTATAACACTATCGCAAATATTATTCCCGGTATTCCGAGTGAATAAAATGCAACCCGCCAGCCATAGTTTTTCGCCAAAATACCGCCAACGATGAAGCCTACCAAAATACCGATATAAATACCTGTTGAATAAATCGACAAGGCAGTGGCTCGTTGTCTTGGTGGAAAGTAATCCGAAATGATAGAATGAGCGGGGGGACTTCCGCCTGCTTCGCCGATACCAACGCCCATTCTGGCGAGAAATAAGTGAATGAAATTTTTAGACAGGCCCGATAAAGCCGTCATCAGCGACCAAACAGCCAAGCTTATAACGATGATATTCTTCCGGTTTCCTTTATCCGCTAATCGTGCAATGGGGATTCCCAATATGACGTACAAAGCCGCAAAGGTAAGACCCGTAAGCAAGCCCAACTGCGTATCAGATAAGCCAAGCTCGGCTTTGATGGGTTCTTGAAGTATGACCAGCACTTGGCGGTCTATAAAGCTAAAAACGTAAACTGTGGTCAGTGTGGCAAGCACAACCCACTTGTACCTATCGCTTGTTCTTGTGCTTTCCATACTTCGTTTTTTGGGGTTAAATATTTGAAAAAAATCTTATCGTATTGGCACGAAAATCCTTTCTACTTATTTGTAATCGGATTTATTGACAACCACCCTACTGCTCCACGAATATTAATCGGTTGAGGCACTATAACTA
>JANQUM010000266.1 GCA_030731175.1 Spirosomataceae bacterium | reverse complement strand
CCAACGCTAAATGCTACGTATTTGTACGCCCCAATTGAGCGGTTTTTTACCAACATGGCGGGGTTTAGGAAGTTGACATAAAACGTGTTTCCGAAAGAAACGCCCGTTCCGCCCATGGCGTCCTGCGTAACGTTTGTCATGCTCGCAGGTTCACCGAGTCCAAAAACTGAGTAGGGCGAATTGCCCTGACCTTGAGAAAAAACCTGTGAAGTAACAAGTAATATAAAAAGGCCGCTCAGGCCGATGATTTTATTCAACATTGTGTAGTAATATTCTATTCAGACCCTCCAAAACCAAATTGGAAGCCGCAAATTTCGGGTATTTTATTTGACTTTCAAAGAAAGGGGCATCGCCCCCACAAAGAACGACCCGCAAATCGGGATATTGGTTGTAACGTTCGATAATCCCGTTTACTTCCGCAATGATTCCGTTTACTACGCCGCTGCGGATGCACGCCGCCGTGCTATCGCCCACCAAGGGCGGTATTCCGTCGGGTTCGAGCAAGGGTAATTTCTTCGTGAATTTGTGCAACGCTTTGAACCGCATTTGCATACCGGGCGATATAATACCGCCTTTAAAGGCCCTTTGAGCGGTAATAAAGTCATATTTAATTGCCGTTCCCATGTCAATAATTAACACGGAAGAGTCTGGAAACCGCTGATTTGCACCCGCCGCCGCCGCTAACCGATCGTACCCCAATGTAGTAGGAGTGGCGTACTCATTTATAATCGGCAATGAGGTATCTGGACCGAGGATTATTTTTTGTGAAAATTTAACAAATAAACGCTCAAGTTCTGCCGGGCTTTTCGTGACGGAAGCAATAATGAGGTTCTTGGGGGCTTTCTTTGTCAACAATGCCCGTAATTTCTGAATTCTGAGTCCGTGGTGAAATTCAACTAATTCGTTCTTGATAAAAAAACCAACTTTGGCGTACGTATTACCAAAATCAACTGCTGCGTTCACTGAAATCTGCATTTAAAAGAGTTGTAAACTTTCAATATTTTCTGAAAATATAAAATTAACTAAAATTTGGATATAAAAAACTAATTTCCATATTTTGTGTAACAAATTTCAACCTATAAACGGTTGTTACGTGCTTTAAAAATAATTCATGGAAATCGTTGATTCAAAGATTGCGGCTTATTGCCAGCAACACACCACGGCGGAATCTCCCTTGCTTCGGCAGCTAAATCGTGACACGCACGCTCAGGTGTTGCAACCACGCATGCTTTCGGGTCATTTTCAAGGTCGGTTTTTGTCCATGATTTCGCACATGGTTCGTCCAAAATGTATTCTCGAAATCGGAACTTTCACGGGTTACTCCGCACTTTGCCTCGCCGAAGGTTTAACCCCGGACGGAAAGTTAATTACGATTGATGTAAACGAAGAAATTGAGCGTTTTACCTCGAAATATTTGCAGGATTCCCCGCTAAAAAATCAAATTGATTTCCGAATCGGGGATGCCGCCGAAATTATCCCGACCCTCACCGAAACCATTGACTTAGTATTTATTGATGCCGATAAGGTAAACTACCAAAAATACTACGATTTACTTTTTGATAAAATCAGAATTGGCGGTTACCTGCTGATTGATAATGTATTATGGGACGGAAAAGTGACCAACGAAGCCGCCCGTGATAAAAAAACCGAAGCCATTCGGGCTTTTAACGACTACGTACAACAAGACCCTCGCACCGAAAATCTTTTATTACCCATCAGAGACGGCATAATGCTGGCTCGTAAACTTGCTTAACTCATGAAAATTGTACTCGCTCTTCTGTTAACTTTTGGTTTGGGAGGAACCACCATGGCGACCTCCCAAGACATCAGCATTCCGCAGGCTCCCCGCCGCGTTGAATTTGCAGATGTTACCATAAAACTCACGCCACGGGCACAGCAAATTGTGAACGCCCAAATAAAAGCGTTGCTTACGCCCGAAGGCGAATTTCTAAATCGAAAAGTGGAGAAAATGCAGTGGTATTTCCCCATTATCGAAGAGATTTTGGAAGAAGTAGGCGTTCCAGACGATTTTAAATACATCGCCGTTTTGGAAAGTTCGCTTGATCCAAACGCCGTTTCTACCTCAAATGCGGTTGGTTTTTGGCAATTCAAGCAACCTACTGCGTTAGAAATGGGACTCAGGATTGATAATACAATTGACGAACGTAAAGATATTTTTTCGTCAACGCGTGCTGCCGCTACTTACCTCAAACGTAATAATGTAGTGGTAAATAATTGGGTCTCGGCGATGTTGACCTATAATTTAGGAACGGGCGGCGTGAGCGGTCAGTTGCCCTCAAATTGGTCTTACGCTCGTGAAGTAACGTTTGATGACGATACGCACCCATATTTAGTGAAAGCCCTCGCTCACCGCATTGCGTTTGAACACCGTATTAACCGCCTGCGGGATTCTGAATACCGTTTTGTGGTTTACCCAACGCAAAAGCAGACGCTCAACGACATCGCAAAAAACCTCGTGGTTGATCCAAATGATTTGCAGAAATATAATGCGTGGCTGTACGCAAACCGTATTCCGAACGACAAGAATTACAATGTGTTGATTCCGGTAAATGCGAATCAGGCCGAAAGCCTCGAAAAGCAAATCAATAACCGTCAAGATATTGCAAAATTAGACGTTGGCTTCCCGCAATTAGAACGTGTAACGCCCGAAGATGCTGCTGCATCTGAGCCAATTATTTATCGAATTAATGGTAGAAAAGGTATTCTTGCTCAGCCGGGAGACGAAATTCCGCAGCTTGCCGCAAAAGGGAAAGCAGGCGTTTATAAATTCATGAAATACAACGACATGACCGAGCGGGATGTGGTTGAATCTGACAAAGTATATTACCTGCAATCAAAAGGGAGGAAGGCAAAAGTACCTTACCATACGGTAGCAGAAGGCGAAACTATGTGGGAAATTGCTCACATGTACGGCATCAGAATGAAGAACTTATTGAAATTTAACCGCTTGAAAAACGTGCAACGTTTGCAAGCAGGCCGGGTGGTTTGGATGCAGAAGAAACGCTCTAAAAGCCAACCAATCGAATTTATTGAGGAGGCTCAATCAAACGATGGTACGCCACTTCCCCGTAAAAAAGACATCGCCACGAACTCTGGCGTTGGCAGAAAGACAAAGAATAACGTTGAGAAAAGCGATAATTCAATCATTGACCGTAAGCAAAAAACGGACGACGATATTGTGATTATTGAAAGCGATGAACAGCTAAATAATTTGTTTGAAGAGGAGCGGGGAACAGCCACCTCGGGTACGGGAAGTGCATCGACACGCTCGCACTTTGTGCAGCGGGGTGAAACGCTTTACAGCATTTCACGCAAGTACAATGTTTCAATTGAGAATATTCGCAAGTGGAATAACCTGAACGCATCTGACGCCTTGCAGTATAACCAGCGTTTGGTAATTAATTCAAATGCACCAGCAGCAACGTCAACCAGCACAACTTCTGATGAAACGCCAACGTACACTACGGGCAGAACGAGCCCTGAACCAACTACTCGCAGAACGGAAACGTACACTTCGTCAACCAACAATAATTCGGCGGAATACCACACCGTTTCGGCGGGTGAAACTTTATTCCGAATTTCTCAGAATTACGGAATTTCAGTTGACAACTTGAAAGCGTTGAACAACCTAAAAGATAATACCATCAGCGTAGGACAACGCCTAAGAGTCAAATCAACAAGTAGTGCGTCAACCTCGTCGAGCCAGTCAAGCAGCAGCACAGCATCGGCTTATTATCACACCGTGGCAGCAGGCGAAACGCTCTACCGGATTTCGGTGAATAACAAAGTGAGCGTAGATCAGCTCAAAGCTTGGAATAACCTGAAAGACAACAACATCAGCGTAGGGCAGAAGTTACTTATAAAGAAGTAACTATTCTTCGTTTAGAAAATATAGAAATGGCTTTGACTGAATCAATTTCGGTCAAAGCCATTTTTGCGTTTAGGCTAAAATCTATTCGCTATCTTGCTTATCTTTACGGCATGATATTAATTGAAGATACGGTCATCAGTGATGACATCGCCGAGAACTTTTTCGTCTGCGATTTAAACAAATGTAAAGGTGCCTGCTGCGTAGAAGGCGACCTCGGTGCTCCGCTTGAAGACGTTGAACTCGCCATTCTGGAAGAAATCTACGAAGACGTAAAACCCTACCTTTCCGCCGAAGGCATCAAAGCCATTGAAGCACAAGGAAAATACGTCAAAGATTTTGAGGGAGATTTCTCCACCACCACCATTGACAATAAAGAATGTGCTTACGCTATTTATGACGACCGTGGCATTCTGAAATGCGGAATTGAACAGGCTTATTTAGACGGTAAAACCGATTTCAAAAAGCCGATTTCGTGTCATCTTTACCCAATTCGCATCACGAAATACGATAATTTCCACGCCCTAAATTACGACCGTTGGGATATTTGCAGTGCTGCCTGCACATTGGGCGATAAGCTCGGAGTTCCGGTTTATAAGTTTTTGAAAGAGCCGCTCATCCGTGCATTTGGCGAAGAATGGTACGCCGAATTAGAGAAGGAAGTTGAGGAACGGGGATTGAAAGCGGGGAAGTAGAATTGGTATAAAATATATTATTTCGCTATT
>JANQUM010000265.1 GCA_030731175.1 Spirosomataceae bacterium | reverse complement strand
GTGGAAGTTCAAACCACCTGCTAACGTCTTGTCAAAAGGAATATTAAAAATTGACTCTGACGATCCTTCGTTAGTGGCAGTAAAGTTAGCTAACGTAGTTGCAGAGAGCGAGTAGTTATTGCTTGAGTTAATAACCAAGTTAATAGTATCATACGCTTTTTGCCACTCTGGCGAACCTTTGTACACGCCAGCATTTAAGTAAACCTTAGCCAAAAGCATTCTGGCTGCATCTTGGTTCATACGGCTATACACCTTTCCTGCTGGCAAGTTAGGAATAGCTTCCGTCAATTCTTTCACTAAAAACTCATACACTTCGGCACGTGTCTTCGTTCCTGCATCTGTAGAAGATTCAGTAGAAATCGGAACGTTACCGAAAGTATCAATCGCCATGAAGTAGTAAAAAGCTCTTACAGCTCTTAGCTCATCTTTGGCAGCCTGATTATTACTAACAACCGGAATCAGCTTATTTACTTGGGCAATATTACCAAAGATAAAGCCCCACATTCCGTTGATTGGTCCGTGGTTTGGCGTCCAGGTATGACGAGAATACGCCAACCAGTCACCGTTGTCAAACCAGTCACCACCACGTGTCGGAACGATTAGTTCGTCTGATGATGCCTCGCTTGGGTTGAACCAGTCCCAGGTCAAGCCTCTCATTCCTGAGTAGGCTGGCCCTAAGGCTGCCGCAACTTGTGCGTCAGTTTGTAAAAATTGATCTGCCGGAATAGCGTCATAGACTTCTTCCGTTAGGTCAGTACAAGCTGTAAATGTAGCCACCGAAGCGAGCATACCTACAGAAAGTAGCTTTGTGAAATTGATTTTAAAATTTTTCATTATTTTTAAATATATTAAAGTATTTAATTAAAATGTAAGGTTAACACCTGCTGTAATAACGCGAGTTTTATAGTAAGTGTTTCGGATATCGATACCAGGAGCGGCATTTCCAATACTTAGGTTTTGACTAACCTCTGGATCAACACCTTTGTATTTAGTAAATAACGCTAAGTTATTACCAGATACGAAGAAGTTGGCTCTTTGGATTACGTTACCAGTTACTGGTAAATTATATCCTAAACGTGCGTTATCTAATCTTACAAAGTTTCCGCTCTCTACGTAATAGTCCATTGATACAGTTCTTTCGTCATTAACGTTGGTAGTTCCTGCCTCAACCAATGCGTTAGATTCTGCTAAACGACCATCCTGACGGCTCAATAACAAACGGTTAGTGTTCATTACTTGTGCTCCAAGAGCTGCACGTAACATAAATTGTAAATCGAAGTTTTTGTAACGGAATTGGTTTGTTAAGCTTCCAACAAACGTAGGCGTTGGGTTTCCAATATACGTACGGTCGTTATCATCAATGCTACCGTTTCCGTCTAAGTCTGCAAAAACATACTTACCATCATCGCCAATTTCTGTAACTTGATAACCGTAGAATACACCTACTGGCTGCCCAACTTGTAGTAGTGAGAAGTTTACAGCTGACGTACCACGAATAAAGTCACCTAAGCTACTGTTTAAGAAAACAATATCTGGAGCCGCAAAGTCATCGTTTTGTAAGCTGGTAATTTGGTTTTTGTTCCACGAACCGGCAAATGTTGAGCTAAAGCCGAAGTCTTGGTTATCAACCCACTGATAAGCTGCCGTTAGTTCAACTCCGCGGTTTTGCATACTACCCACGTTGGCAAGAATAGTTGGGAATACAAACCCAAGTTCTTGAGGAGCGTTTACTGTATAAAGTAGGTCATTAGTGTTACGGGTGTACCAGTCAATTGATCCCTGTAATTTACCATTCCAAAGGGTGTAGTCTAAACCTGCACCGTAGCTTTCGTTAACTTCCCACTTCAAATTAGGATTCGGATTGGATTGTACCGCGTAAGCTGGTAAGAACGTACCCGAAGCACCATCAAAGTATGATCCAGCTGGGCCATAAAATGATTGCGAAAGTAAAGGAGCAATACCTTCAGAGTTACCTACACGACCCCAGTTGGCACGAAGTTTCAAATTGGTTACTACTGGATTGCCTTTTAAGAAAGCTTCCTCAGACAATGCCCAACCCACCGATGCCGACGGGAAGAAACCCCACTTGTTGTTCTCACCAAACTTGGTAGAACCATCACGACGTACGTTTACCGTTGTAAAGTATTTATCTGCCAAGCTATATTGTGCACGACCAAAGAACGATGCCAACTTGTAGTTGTTCTTGTACGAACCAATGAAACCAGGGTTAGAGCGAATACCCAAACCTGTTCCAATATTATCCGCTCCAAGGATGTCAGTTAAGAAATTATTGTTTGCTACGCTAAAACCATCTCTTGTAACATCTTGGTACTGGTATCCTGCCAATAAACCCAATGTGCTGTTAGAAGTAACTGCTTTTGTATAATTCAACGTTGTTTCTATCTGCTTATCAAGCGTTGCAAAGTTTCCTCTATAGCCAGAGTTTCCTGAGAAACCATTAAGAGGTACGTTCGTACGTGAATTTTGGAAAGCATTGGCGTTGATATCCTCAGTACGGATAGTACCCGCAACCTTAAAAGTGAGGTCATTAGTAATCAAATAACTTGTCTGAACGTTAGCAAGTAATTCATTAATCTTCTCTTTCTCGCTTCTGTTTTCTACAACCGCCAATGGGTTGAAGTTAGAGAATGTACCTGGTATTTGATAGTACGAACCATCTGCATTAAATAATGGATCTGTTGGGCGAGAGTTTACTGCCAAACCAAGAGCCATTAGTTGTGCTTTCTCAGCGTTTGTTTGAGAAGCAGAGAAGTTAAATGCAAAAAGTAACTTATCGTTCAATGCTTTTGAGTCAATGTTCAAACGAGCGTTCAAACGATCTCTTCCAGAACCCTTCAACGTTCCTACTTGGTCTAAATAACCAACAGAAGCACGGTAAGAACTCTTCTCAGAACCACCAGAAACACCCAAGTTATACATTTGTGTGTTTGCAGTTTGCGTAATGGCATCTAACCAGTTAGTATTTGCACCATTATCTGTAAATGATTGATTGTACTTAGCAGCAGCAGCTCTAAACTGAGAGCCATCCATCATATCAGGGCGTTGAGAAATATTCTCTACACTGAATGAAGTATTAAAATCAACCGAAGGAGTACCAGACTTACCTCTTTTTGTTGTTAAGATGATGACACCGTTTGCTCCACGAGCACCATAAATCGCTGCCGAAGATGCATCTCTAAGAATATCAAATGTTAAGATATCATCAGGGTTTACGTTTTGGATAGGAGCACCTACCACACCGTCAATCACATATAGTGGATCAGAACCAGCGGTTAATGAACCAGTACCTCTCAAACGTACAGTTGGAGCAGCATTAGGATCACCACTACTTTGGGTAATAACCAAACCAGCCACTTTACCAGCTGCTGCTGCTAAAGGCGTGGTGTTAAGGCCAGCGTTAAAGTCTTTAGCTCCAAGACTTGTTACTGTACCAGATATTTCTTTACGCTTTTGCGTACCGTATCCAACCACAACTACCTCTTCAAGGGCTTGTGCATCATCTGACAACGTAGCGTTAATTGTTGTTTTTCCGCCGATTGCAATTTCTTGGGCGTTCATACCAACAAAACTAAAAACAAGCGTACCGTTTGAAGGAACTCCAGCAAGAGTGTAAGTACCATCGATACCCGTTTGCGTACCTTTGGTTGTTCCTTTAACTTGTACAGTAACGCCAGGCAATTCTTCGCCGTTTGTATCTGTCACTTTTCCAGAAACGCTCACATTCTGAGCTAAAAGGTTAAACGAAATTAAAGATGTCAGTAAGAAAGCAGCTACCATAGAGCTCATACGTACCGCACCTTTCCGAAGCCGTTTTGGCTCCGTGAGGGAGAAAAAATTCATCATAGGTTAAAAATTTAAATTAATAAAAAAAGTATTGTCGAATATGATTCCTCAAGAATAGTGCAAATAAAACAAAAGAAAAATAAAAGTTTGCAAACTTTTGCAAACTTTTATTTTTACCCAAAATACTAATATTTCGAGTTGCTACTGCATATTTTCAGTAATCATGGGGCAAAGCTACAAAAAGTTATAGTTAAAATGCAATAAGTTCATCCTTAAAGTCGAGCAATTTTGCCTGTTTAATATTAGTTTCTACGTGTTTAGTGCTTGTTTCTTTGAACAAAAAAGCACTTCATTTAAGTATAATTTAATACTATCTTTGACGACTCAAAAAAGTAACGATTCATTCTGATGGAGACCTATAAAAACGAAATAAAAAGCATCCCTAACTTCACAGGGGAACTATATATAGACGAAACGATGCGGACGTTGTACGCAACGGATGCTTCCGCTTACCGTGAATTACCGCTCGCAGTAGCAATTCCAAAAACTGAAAAAGATATAGAAAGCCTTATTGAGTTTGCAAATAATCGCAAACTTACGCTCATACCCCGTGCCGCCGGAACCTCTTTAGCAGGGCAAGTTGTAGGCAGCGGAATTGTGGTGGATATCTCCCGCACATTCACAAAAATACTCGAAGTAAACGAAGCAGAATCATGGGTGAGAATGCAACCCGGCGTAGTGCGGGACGAACTGAACGTTTTCTTAAAAAAGTACAACTTATTCTTCGGCCCAGAAACCTCCACCGCTAATCGTGCAATGA
>JANQUM010000264.1 GCA_030731175.1 Spirosomataceae bacterium | reverse complement strand
TTACGTGAACTTCCTGTCTTGTTCCGCTAAACTTTTTTTCTCCTTCCAACACATAGATTACCGCGTTTTCTTCAAAGAATACGTCGTTCTTCGCCGGATAAATGTCGCTGCGATACGCCACAAACGTGGCATCCTGCATTTTGAGCAGTTCAAATTCAGACTTATTTATTTCGGAAGGAACGCGGAGCATGAGTAATTATTTCGTAAAAAAAGAAACCGCCCTAAGTTAGGACGGTTTCTTGAGTTGTCAACAGGATTTTAAACTTCCTCTGTTAAACTTGCTGACTTTCGGTTATCATCCGAGTGGCGATCAATGAGCTTGTTTATTGGATCCACTCCCGCCATTGAAGGCTTTTTATCAACAATAACTTTAATCGTATTTTCACCCGATTTCAGTTTGTGTTTTTTCAGATAAACGAGTTTTTCTTCCCCGTTTTTTCCTTCGGTATAAACACCTACATCTATCCAGTCATTAAATTCAATCGCTTCCTCGTTTCCTTTTTCGTCGGCTCTAAACTTCTCGTTTTTAGATTTGATGGTTACTTCGTATTTACCGTTTTTCAGCTTCTGATAAGCTACGTCGTTTGTTTTGTTCTCATATAAAGTGATTGTCTCAAACATATCTTTGATAAGATACTGCAAGCTATCGGGCGTTTGTTCTTTAAAATAACCGAGCAAGTCACGGCTTGTCGGATAACGTCCTTTTGGGTGATCTGGGCCGGGGTATTGCCAATCTTTCAGGAAACTACGGAGAGCCGCATTCACCCGCTCTTCGCCGATATAATCCTGCAACGCAAACATCACAATCGAGCCTTTGCGGTAATGAATGTAGCCCTGCCCTTCCACTTCCACGAGCGGCATTTCTTTCTTACGTTCCGCCGAGCGTCCGCTCAAATAGCTGTTCAGCTCGTACTTCAGGAATTTCTGCATCATTTCGGGAGTCGTGCTATTCTTCATAACCATCAAAGCCGAATATTGCGATTGTGTCTCGGAAAGCATTGCGTTTCCTTTCACGTTGGCGTCTGGTATTTGATGACCCCACCATTGATGCCCAAGTTCGTGAGCAGTAACGTAAAACGGCATGTCCAAATCTTCTTCGGGGTCTCGCACCCGCTGAATAAATCCGATTCCTTCGGAGAAAGGAACGGTATTCGCAAACGATTGAGCAAACGAGGAATAACGGGGGAATTCCATAATTCGCATTTGGCGGAACTGGTACGGCGAGAAGTTTTTAGAATAATAATCGAATGATTTCTTCATGGAAGTCATCATCGTTTCTAAGTTGTACTCGTGACCTTTATTGTAGTAAATTTCCAAATCTACGCCATTCCACTTGTCTTTCTTTACTTCGTAGTCAGCCGAAACGATTGAATAGAAATTTACCATCGGAACATCCATTTTGTAGTTGAAATAGCGGCGGCCGCCTTCGTTCCACTCTTTCTGTAAATATCCCGGTGCAATGGCAATTTGATCCGGTGAAGTACTAACGGTTATTTCAAAATTGATATAATCTGAATCGTCTCCGAAAAGACTCATTGATAATCCGACGGGATTATCCTGTTCCATCATCCGTTCTTTTTCGGGTAAGCCTTTCTTACGTCGGGTATCGTCATCGCCTACTTCCGCTCCCGAACTGTAACCTATTGACGGAAAATAGCTGTTGTTGAAAAACGTCCCGTTTTCTACCACATTTGTATTTGAGCTACCCGCCACAAACCCCTTCGTTTCGAAAGTAACTTTCCAATCCATTTTGACCGAATCGCCCGGCTGAAGTGGTTTACTCAACTCGTGAATAGTATAGCCAAATTTCTCGAAATCTTCCTTGATTTTTGTAGGTTGGCTAAATGAAATCGAGTCTAAAACAACGCCTTGTTGCTTGTTATTTTGAATGTGAATAGTTGAGATTGGCTCGTTGGTTTTATTTCGCATCCAATAATACCCCGAAGCTGTAAAATCCCGGTTTTCAGGAAAAATATCGACCTTGACATTCACGTCAGTAATACGTGGTTGAGCTACGCTTTCGTACTTTTTCAACTCTTGTTCGTACGCTACGAGTAGATCTTCGCTGTTTTCACGGGTTGAATATTTATTCAGGTTATTCGTATTATAAAAAACGTAACAGCCCGTAGCGAAAAACGTAATTAACAGCAGCAAAACTATTGAAACCGTGTTTTTGGTCAATCGCAGTTTCCCCAATTTCAATCGGGTTTTCATAATTGATTCCGATCCCCGAACGCTCAGAACAATCGCCATTACGAACAAAAACATTGTAAAAGCAAGCCAGTAAAACTTCATCCAAGAGAAAGAAGTCATAAAGTGTCCGTATTTATTCATATCTGAATACCGTCCTAAGCTTCCGCTGTCAAAAACTATCAATGGATGCTGGATTCCGAACGCATCTAAGAAAAATGTGATGATAAAAAATACAAACATAAAGGCAAAACCCACAAACTTATTATTCGCAATGCTCTGCACAAAAAACGCCATGGTCTGATACATGACAATGAATATCAGCGTATCCGTAAACATTGTCTTGAAGAAAACCGGAAGCTCGTAATTCGTGTAGCCGAATGCCGTCTGGATGCCAACGCCACAAAGAATCAGCAACAAAATAGTACCAATATTTATAAGTAGTAAAGCCAAGTATTTTGAGAGCATATTGACCCAGTCAGGGATGGGTAAGGCATCAATAATTAGGTTGAATTTTACGGAACGTTCTTTCCAAATCAATTCTCCCGTGTAGAAAACAATGATTATCAGAAAGAACAAGTTAAATTCATTCAATAGCGTAACAACATTTGCCGTAACGGGATACGAACTCGTTCCGTACGAACGGTCAAAGTAGAATGCGGAGGCAATGAGATTTACCAAACCCACAAACATAATGGCGAGAAACGGCACTTCTTTGACGGTGGTTCGGAAGTAAAATTTAACCTGCATCCAAAGCATCGAAAGGTGCGTTTTGAAACCGCTAAACTGCTCAACCAACGGAATGGTTACAGTTTCAGGGCGAATGTAGGCCTCGGTATTTATCGCTGCTTTTTTCTTTTTCCGCTTAAAAATTCCCGAAGTAACCACTTGAAACTTGAAAGCAGCGTACGTTCCAGCAAGAACAAGAACCGCAAAACCGCACCAAATCAACCGATTATAAAGCAAAACGCCTTCTAATGGAACGAGTTGCGTATTCTTTTGGGCGGGAGTCCAGTATTCGGTGTAGGTTGAAAATGCTTGAATCCCGAACGGATCAAGCAAAGCTGCCAAGTTTTTATTTTCAATATCGCCCAAAATACTGAGGGCAATTTGGTACAAAACAAACAAAATAATACCCTGCGTATAAATCACGAGCGTTTTGCGGCTCAACGCTCCGGCGGCAAAAAAGATAGCTCCCTGAATGAAAATATTAGTTAATCCGAACGTCAGAAATGGTTGAAGGTAACTCCAGGCGTTGAAGGCAAGCATTTCCTTTTCTTTCCAAGAAGGATCCCACGGTAGAAATTTACCGAACCCAAAACCCAACATAAAGGCTAAGAATATCGAGCTGTAAATCAGCGTCATTACTAAAAACGAGCCGATGAAACGCCCCATCAGGTAGTCAAATTTTGACATCGTGGTAGTGAACATCATGGATTCCGTTTTGTGATCGAAATCCCGCAACACCGCCACGCCCATAATTGCCGAGCAGATGAACGTAAAAAAGAACGTCATGATAATCGTCATGAACGCAATATTAAACGGGCCGTTCTCTTTGATTTGTCCGCCCGCTACGCCGCCAATGGTTACGTATTGAGAGGTGACAGCAAGAAAGCACAGTAAAAATAGAATAGTAAAATAAATGTAAGTAGCTGGACGCTTCTTTCGGTAATCGAATTCGAAACGTATAATTTCTTTCAACATAATTGTAGTTGTTTATAGGTTTCTGAATGGATTAAGCCGCCCGCATAATGCGTGCAAAATAGACATCTTCGAGGTCGCCGGAGACTGTCCCAAAACCATTTCCGGGATTTCCATCATCTGATAAAATGTGGATAACCGGATTACCTCCGATCAGTTTTTCAGAAATTACATCGTACTGGTTTTTGTAGTTTTCCAGTTCAGACTTTTCGATTTTTTTACGATATACCTTTCCTTCTATTGCTTCAATAGCCTTATTAGGGCTTCCGGTGTAAAGCACTTCGCCTTTATTGATAATTGCCATTTCTGAACAAAGCTCCTTCACGTCTTCCACGATGTGTGTTGATAAAATCACGATGGTATTTTCGCCCAATTCGGAAAGTAAATTCAGGAATCGGTTTCTTTCGGCGGGGTCAAGTCCGGCAGTTGGTTCGTCCACAATTATTAATTTCGGCGATGCCAATAAGGCTTGGGCAATTCCAAAACGCTGTTTCATTCCTCCTGAATAACCGCCGAGATTTTTCTTGCGAGCTTCCCACAAATTAGTTTTATGTAAAAGCGATTCCACTAATTCTTTCCGCTCTTTGCTGTTTGTAATTCCTTTCAAAACTGCCAAATGATTTAACAATGTTACGGCATCAACTTTCGGGTAAACGCCAAACTCTTGCGGCAAATAGCCCAATGTTTTACGTATGGCATCTTTCTCGGTCAATACATCCGTATCACCGAGAGTAATAC
>JANQUM010000263.1 GCA_030731175.1 Spirosomataceae bacterium | reverse complement strand
TTCTACCGGAGAACTAACCAACCTGTTGAACGCTCTTGGTTTAGCGGCGAAAATTGTAAACCACGAAGTAAACAAAGCCGGATTGGTGGATATTATCGGCGAAGCAGGTGATACTAATATTCAGGGAGAAGACCAACAAAAGCTGGACGTGATGGCGAATACCACGTTTATTCAGGCGTTAAGTAAGCGGGAAATTGTTTGCGGAATTGCCTCCGAAGAAGAAGATGACTTCATCAGTATCAACAGTCAAGATAAGAATTTCAATAATAAATACGTTGTATTGATTGACCCGCTTGATGGTTCGAGTAATATTGATGTCAACGTTTCGGTTGGTACAATTTTCTCGGTTTATCGTCGGGTAACACCAACGGGTTCACCCGTTGAGTTAGAAGATTTTCTTCAAAAAGGCAGCGAGCAAGTTGCCGCGGGTTACATCGTTTACGGTACCTCTACTATGCTTGTTTTTTCTACAGGACACGGTGTCAATGGTTTTACATTAAACCCTGCTCTCGGTGTTTTTTATCTTTCGCATCCTAACATGAAGTTTCCTGAAGACGGAAACATTTATTCGGTCAATGAGGCTAACCGTGATTTTTTTAGCGTTGGCGTCAATAATTACCTTCGGTATTGCCGTGCGGCATCTGACGATAAAATGCCTTATAAATCACGTTATATTGGCTCTTTGGTGTCAGATTTCCACCGAAACCTCATTAAGGGAGGTATCTATATGTACCCTGCTTCTGCTTTGGATTTGAACGGGAAATTACGATTATTATACGAATGCAACCCAATGGCTTTTCTGGCTAAACAAGCCAACGGCGGCGAAAGTAACGGCACAAGTTCGATTTTAGAAATGCAACCAACGGAGTTACACGAGCGTGTACCCTTTTTCACGGGAAGTAAAAATATGGTTGATAAATTAGAAAGCTTTATCGCAACGCAAGCATAAATAAATTCGACTAAATAGTTGAAATAGGCGGCTTGGCTATCAAATATCATATAAAATCCTGATTTTTAATGTAAAATCAGGATTTTATTTTGTCTTTTATATTAATCATGAAATTTAAGTTCGTTAATAAAATTTCGTCCTTTATGAAAGTTCGCATTCTTCTAATAATACCAAAATATATTTTGAATTAAGGCGATTGTTTCTTAATTGTATCTAATATTTTATTGTACTATTCTAAGTTATGGATTAATGTTCGTGTAATGTAAAGTGCTAATTATAAGGCGAATAAGTGGTGTGTTTAGGTCGAAAAAATGGTATTGTGTTGTATTTTTCCGCACTTAGTTTTACCTTTGTGAAACAATAGCAGGAGCGGGTTCGTTACTGTTATATTACAATTGTTAATGGAAACGGCTTCCATGGTTGGGCAGTAAAATTCTCGACTCGATTTTTTCACCAAATTATTTTGAAATGAGTTCAAAGCAATTAGTTGTTTTACTTTTAGTTATTTTTTGTACTTTATCTTCTACATTATCCGTTTCAGCGGCATCTTTTTCAAAGTATGCTCCCAAACTGCTCCGTTTTGAAGGTGCAGGTTACGGAATCCACAAACCAATCTACGGAGACCGTGATTTTACCAAAACCGAAGCTCTCCGAATCATGCGAAAAAACTATTGGGACCGTTTTCACGGTAATCGATTCGCGAGCCAAGAAGTTGCCGAAGTTTTGATTGACCACTTAATCAATGCAGGTTCTGGTAGAAACGGAGAAAATATTAAAGCATTTGAGGCAATTATCGGAGTTCCACAAGATGGGCACCTCTCGATTGAAGACGTAGATCGTGCAAATAGCTTTTACTTCGCAGATCAAATTGTAAATCCTTACGTTAAGTACCGGATATTATATTACAAATCACGGCCAGACGCAAATCTGTATCCCGGTTGGATAACACGAGCTACCAGCTTTTTGATTAGCCCCGTTGATTCAAAAATAAATGTTAAAGCGTTGTATCTACCGCCGGTGATAGAACGACGGTTCAAGCACATAAAACTATAAAAAAAGCCTCCCGAAAACTTCGGGAGGCTTTTTTTTAGAACCATTTTGTAACTGCGTTAAGCAGCGGCTTAATGTACGGAATATACGGAGGTGCAAACAAACTCGTTTGGCTGAATTTATTCTCCACTACAGGTTTTATGTTTGAAAACTCCACGAAGCCGTAATGACCGAAAGACTTACCAATTCCCGAATTATTAACACCACCGAAGGGCGATGCTTCAATCAAGTAGTGAATCACGACATCGTTAATTACAAAAGCTCCTGAAGACGTACTTTCAGAAACAATTTTCTTTGTTTCTGATGACTTTGTGAATAAATACAAAGCAAGGGGTTTTTCGTTAACATTTATATAGTCTAACGCCTCAGATAAATTATCGTAAGTTTTTATTGGCAGAATAGGTCCGAAAATTTCTTGCTGCATAATCGTCATATCTTCAGAAACGTCTGAAATCAACGTAGGAGCGAAGTATTTTTCTGACTCATTTGAATGTCCTCCCGCCAAAATGGTTGCACCTTTGCTTTTGGCATCCTCCAACCAACCTTTCAAGCGATTTAGGTGCTGTGTATTCACAATACGGGCGTAATCAGGATTTTGTTGAATATCAGTTCCGTACATTTTTTCCAATTGCTCAACCAGTTTTCGTGAAAATTCTTCTTTTACTGCGGAGTGAACCAATAAATAATCCGGTGCGATGCAAGTTTGCCCATTGTTCATGAATTTTCCGAAAATTAATTTTGACGTGGCGTCATCTAAATCAACCTTTTCGTCAATAATTGCCGGACATTTCCCGCCAAGTTCAAGCGTGACGGACGCAAGATTTTTTGCGGCAGCAGCCATAACCATTTTTCCAACCGCGGGGCTTCCCGTAAAGAAAACGTGATTGAACGGCAGTTTTTGTAATTCAATTGCCGTGTCGGCATCGCCTTCAATGACGCAAACTTCATTTTGATCAAACAATTCAGAAATCATTTCTTTCAATAAAGCTGAAGTATTCGGGGTCATTTCAGACGGCTTTATGATGCAGACGTTTCCTGCTGCAACGGCTTGCAGCAGCGGTTTTAAGGTTAAATTGAAGGGATAATTCCAAGGGCTGATAATAAGGCAATTACCCTTAGGCTCGTGAATAATTTTTCCTGTGGTACCCAATAATCGTAGCGGCACGTCTATAGATTCGGGTCGCATCCAGCCCTTCAAATGCTTGATAATGTAACGAGCTTCGCCGACTACGGGTAAAATCTCACTGATTTTCGTTTCATTTTCGCCTCTTTTAAAGTCAGCATAGAGTGCTTTAAAAATCCTGTTTTCGTTCTCAAATGTCCAATCCCGAATGGCCTTTATTTTTGCTATTCTCTCTTTCGCTGTCGATTTCGCAACCAGTTTGGCGTGAGACTTTTGGCGGTCAAATAGTTGTTTGAAAATGTTGTCGGTCTCAAATGCGGTGGCGGTAGCAGTCATTGTTTTAAAAGTTTAGTTAGTTGATTGGGTACAATTTATTAAAAAAGTACAATATATTTATATTTACGTCTAATTTTGATAATCAGATTATTGATTACCTTTACTTAAGAGTGCTTTTTTATTTGTTGCCGGATTTTTTTGATCAAAATTTATGTCAATTGTAAGTCAAAATATTAAATATCTTCGCCGCACCAACGGCTTAACTCAAGAACAGTTTGCGAGCCGTATTGGTATAAAACGCTCGTTAGTAGGAGCATACGAAGAAGCAAGGGCAAATCCGCCACTTGATAAACTAAAAATAATTGCAAATACGTTCAAAATTACGGTTGATGCCCTCATTAAGCACGACATTAGAAAGCTTCGGGAAACGCCTGACATGGCATTTGAATTTGAAAAGGAGAAAAGTGCTGTGCCAATACGGGATGTTGCTGCTGATTTTCTGAATAAAATTCAGCCAACCTTGGAAGCCCCGCGGCCAAGACCGTCAATATTTGAAGATAGTCGACCTGAGAGTCGTGTTGAGTCAACAGGCACATTCAATCGCCCCGAAATCGCTGTTGTTAATAATAACCGATATCAACAAACAGAAGTTACTTCACCAAAGGTGGGGATGGCGAAACCGAACGAATTTGTGATTATCAGTTTGCATCAGCAAGTGCCGTACATCAATAATATTGACAATAAAAGCTTTGTAGAACGATTAGAAACCTACCGTTTACCGCAAATTAGCGGTAATTTTCTGCGTGGTTTTGAACTTGGCAACGATTTCCCCATCCGTAGTTCGGTGGTGATCGGGCAGCGATTTAGCAACATAAATAACGTGGTGGACGGAACGGCGTATATTTTGGTGACAAAAAGCAGCGGGATAATTTATCGACGTGTTTATAATCAGCTAAAAATCAAGAACAAACTGCTTTTGAGCTCGGATATTCACAATATTTTGAGTCAGGAAATATTAGAAAACGATATTTTGGAACTCTGGGAAGTTGTTGGTTATTATTCTACTATTTTGCCGAAGCCGAATCCATCTCTTGAGAAAATTGAACGCTATATCAATGACGCAGCAAAGGAAGTTGAAAAACTCAAAAATAGCGTGAATTAAGCACCAAAAAAACAAAATAGCCAAGCTTTTTATGATTTCACTTGAGCATTGGCATTTCTAAAACCTTGTCTCTCCAATA
>JANQUM010000262.1 GCA_030731175.1 Spirosomataceae bacterium | reverse complement strand
CCATGTCAGCGAAATTCACGTAATTGACCATGTATTAATACCACACTAAGTAATTACGTTAGAGCACAAAAAAGCGGCTACCTGAAAACTCCGGTAGCCGCTTTTTTGTACTATTCGTTGCTAAATTTAATCTGCCAACACACAAATATCGGGTAGATTTCGTCCGAGCCCATCGTAATCAAGCCCATAACCAATCACAAAATCATTTTTGATTTTAAAACCGACATAATCTAAAGGCAGCGGTTTTAGCATTGCCTCGGGCTTATTTAACAATGTTACAACTTTCAGAGAAGCAGGTTTGAGTTTTGCCAGTTGCTCTTTTACGTTAACGAGCGTTTGCCCCGTGTCAACAATATCTTCCACGATCAATACATGGCGGTTTGAGATATCCTCTTTTAGACCAATTATCTGAGTCACTTTTCCGGTAGATCGTAGGCTTTCGTAAGAAGAAACCCGCATAAACGTCACTTCACAGTCAATTTTCATGCACTTGAAAAGATCGCTTAAAAAAATAAATGACCCATTCAAAACACCAATTAAAAGTGGATTTTTGTCAGCATAATCTGTATTCAAAAGATTGGCAATCTCAGTCACTTTAGCCTGAATATCTACCGCCGGAATCAGCGTTTTGAAATACTTATCCTTTACTTTTTGCATAACTATTTTACCGTCAAAAATAATATGAGCATTGACGTGACGTTTTCAGAAACAATTTGTTCTGTAAGAAGCCACAACAATAGGATCATCCGCAAAACTAAGTACTAATGCCAGTTATTCAATGAATTTAAAACGATTTGCCCTTTTTATTTTCCTCCTTACTGTCAATATACAATTGGCTAATGCCCAGTTATTTGATTGGTTTACGGGAAACAAAGCCACGCCACCAAAAGAAATGCTTTTGACAAATCGTGACATTCAGATAAAAACCACTGATGCCATCAACGATATGTATAATTACAACTTCTTTGAGGCAGAAAGGGGCTTTAAATGGTTGACCGTTAAATACCCTGACCACCCAATCGGGTATTTTCTGGTTGGGCTAAATACATGGTGGAAAATTGTACCAGATACTAAAGTCGAGATTTATGACGACAAATGCCAACAAAGCATGGATATTGCCATCGACAAAGCAGAAAATATGCTTAAATATGATGTCATGGAAAAAGAAGCCGCATTCTTTTTAGCGGCTTCTTATGCTTTCAAAGGGCGGTTATATTCCGAGCGAAAAAGTTGGGTAAAAGCTGCTTGGGCGGGAAAACAAGCCTTAAAGTACTTAGAAAGAAGCCGCGGCGACGGCGACATTAACCCTGAACTTATTTTTGGCGACGGGCTTTATAATTATTATTCCCGCTGGATTCCCGAAAATTACCCTTCGCTAAAGCCGCTACTTACTTTTTTCCGAAAAGGAGATAAAGCACTTGGTATGAAGCAATTAGAAAACGTTTCTTTAAACGCTTTTTACACCCGTATGGAAGCCCGGTATTTTTTAATACAGATTTACGCCATGGAACAGCAACCTAAAAAAGGATTGCAAATGGCTCAAATGATGCACTCGCTTTATCCTCGCAATTCATATTTTCACCGCTACGCCGCACGCACAGCTTTTTCACTAGGAAGAATGGGCGAAGCAGCTACTTACGCCAAAGAACTATTAGACAGAATTGACGCCGGAAATTACGGCTACGGAGACAACGACGGCCGATACGGTGCATACATTTTGGGTTACGCTAATCAGAATTATTACCGCAATATTGAAGAAGCAAAAAAGTATTACAAAATGACGATTGGCTATGCGATAAATAACGATTCTGAAGATTCTGGCTATTTTTTGGGAGCTCACCGTGAGTTAGGCAAATTTGCAATGCAAGAAGGCGATTATGTTGTTGCACAAGATCACTTTCAAACGGTTTTTAAAAATGCGGAAAAGAAATCATCGCTTCGCAGCGAAGCTCAGAAACTTTATAAAGAAGCAAAACAAAAGCAGAAGAAAGAGCGTAAAAAGTAAGATAGGCCTATCATGAAAATAGCTCTGTAATTACTTACAGGGCTATTTTTTTGTTTTCTATTCTATCAAGGCACAGGCAAAATTTTGCTATTCTTGATGGTTGATAAAATCACCATAGTTTGCGTGCTTGCCACTACCTCAATTTCGTTAACAGTATCGGTAATTAACCGCTGATAGGCGTCCATATCTTCCGAAATAACTTTTAATAAGAAATCGCAAGAGCCAGTTACGTGGTGGCATTCCACTATTTCGGGAACAGAATTTATGGTCTCAATAAATTGATCAGTGATGGCTTTGCGGTGCCCAGATAGCGTAACTTGTACGAATGTCATTACCCCTAAACCAATTTTTCGGCGGTTGAGCATAGCGTGGTAACTTTCAATGATACCAGATGTTTCCAGTTTCTTAACCCGCTCTAACGTCGGGGCGGGAGAAAGCCCTACTTCTTTAGATAATTGAGCGTTGGTTATTTTTCCACGACCCTGTAAAATTTCCAAGATTTTGTGGTCAATTTTATCCAGTTTCAATTTTGACATTATTTTAGCTATTTAGTGATGTGCAGAATTATATTTGGTACAAAGTTACGTATTTGACGCAATCATTGTTTAGCTCGGCACATTAAAATAACGTATTGTTGTCTAAACAAAAGATTATTTCATCGCTTTGAAACCTTGTTGTGCGAAATCGCCCGTTGGCGGGAGCACTTATGCCGCCCATCGTCCACTTCAGAACTCACGCGGTGCTTCGTGCTTCTTCCCTGCACCCGCTCCCGCCACATTCTAAAAGAAGATGCTTTCATTTCTCGCCGCATGACTTCAATAACCTCCTGTTCTTTCAGCCCAAATTGATCCGTGATGGCATCAAACGGTGTGCGATCTTCCCATGCCATTTCTACTATCCGGTCACGGCTGGCATCATCAAGCTTTTTGTATATTTTTCGTGAATTCAAATCTGTATAGTTTTTAAGTTACTACGTTATTTGGTTTTTAAGTTCCGCTTCTCTACTAACCTTTCACGCTGAAAATTGTTAATTGGTTATAGATAATTGTACAACTATGCACAAGAAGCCATTCTTGCCTGAAAAAACATGTATTATTTGTAACCGACCGTTTGCGTGGCGAAAGAAATGGGAGAAAAACTGGGACGAAGTAAAATATTGCAGCGAAAAATGCCGGCGGAGTAAGAAATGACTCATCGGCTATCAAATTAAAAGTAGTTATGAAGCAAAATATTAAGATAGCAAAGCCGCGGTGCTGGATACCAATGAGGCACGCGAAATTGCATCAAAACGCATTTTTAGTAGATTTGCATAAAAGCCCGTAAAGTGAACTTAGAACAACTGCAACTACTTAAAAAATTGCACGCAATTAGCAGCGAGATTGATATTCGTGCATTTATGCTTCGTAACCCGTTGAAGTTACCGCCAGATAGACTGATTTGGGCAGCAAATCAACTTCATTTTCGCGAAAAAATAGCGGTAAAAATACCTATTTGGAGTAAGGCGAAAACACTCGTTTCTCCCGCAAGCTTATCAATCGAGCAATCCTCTTCTGAAATTACCGCCGCATACAAAGCAAGTTTGATTCCGGGGGCAACGTGCCTTGATCTTACTGGAGGAATGGGCGTTGACAGCTTTTTCTTTTCAAAAGTTTTTGAAACCGTAACCTACGTTGAGCAAAACGTTGAACTCTGCGAAATTGCCCGCCATAATTTTAACGAATTAGAAGCAGAAAATATCGAAGTAATTAATCAAACTGCCGAAGATTTCTTAGCTAGCAATGGCGAAAATTTTGACTTGATTTATGTTGATCCCGCTCGAAGAAATGAGCAAGGCGGCAAAGTATTTTTTATACAGGATTGCACCCCAAATATCGCAGATTTGTTGCCCGAATTGCTCAAAATTACGGATACCATTTTAGTGAAATACGCCCCGATGTTGGATATAAAATCGGCATTAAAAACCTTGGGGTGTGTTGAGAAAGTTATTATTGTTGCGATTGAAAACGATGTAAAAGAAGCACTTTATTTGTTGAAGAAAACAGATTCAGAAACAAGCATTGAAACCGTTAATTTCACCAAAGGTGAGAAGCAGAAGTTTACCTCATCTTTCGAGCTAGAGTTAAGGGCAGGCATCAATTTACAAGACCCGCAAAGCTACCTCTACGAACCCAACGCTGCTATATTGAAAGCTGGGCTTTTCAAATCAGTGGCTGAGAAATTTAACTTAATAAAAATTGCTGTCAATTCACACCTATATAGCAGCGAAGCGTTCATTTCTGATTTTCCAGGAAGGAAATTCAGCGTAGAAAAGGTTATAAAATTCGATAAGAAGATCTTAAAAAAAGAGCTAAAAGGCAATTACGCAAATATTAGTTGTCGTAATTTTCCGCTTAAACCCGAAGCTTTAAAAAAGCTATTGGGTTACATAGACGGCGGTGAAAAGTACCTCTTTTTTACTCAAAACGAACGCAACGAAAAGCTGGTCATTTTTACGGTGAAGGCGGATTGAATTCAAATTCAAGCAATTGACCACGGAGGTACAAATAACGCGGATTTAACGGAGTTGTACGTTCCGTGGTCCTCCGTGCAATCGGTATCTCCGTGGTTACCCAAAAGTTAACTATTTTTATATCAAAACTCGCGGTGCTCTAC
>JANQUM010000261.1 GCA_030731175.1 Spirosomataceae bacterium | reverse complement strand
GTCATCGCCGCATCGCCCATGGCAGAAAGGCGGATTACTAAAATGTTATTTGGTATACCGTTATTTTTCAACGTATTAAAATGTAGGTTTTGTTAGTGGTCAAAAATACAAAAAAGGTCGACGAATTACCGCCGACCTTTTAGGAAAATTAGTACTTTGAAGAATTACTTCTTAGCTGTTGAATCAGCTTTTGCACTTGGTTTGTCTTTCTTAGAAGCGTACTCTTCGTTAAGACCTTTTAGCACTTCGGCGGTAATATCCATTTTCTCTTTTGCGTACAAAACGCCACCACCTTTAGAGTAACCAATTACCATGTCGTAACGGTCGTCTTCGTTGTATTTCTTCAAATAATCCTGAATATTTGAGATTAACTCGTCCGTTCTTCCGGCTTGTTCCTCAGCAAGTGCCGAAGAGGTGTTGTCACGGTACATCATAATATCTTGCTCTTTCAAAGCAAGTTGTTGTTGTTTTGTTTGCCCTTGCTCTTGAGACATCCCGCCAGCTTGTACTTGGCGTTGAAACAAAGCTACTTCGTTTTGGAAAGACTTCGAGCGGCGTTGCAATTCGTTTTCAGCGGCAAAACGCTTATTCTCAAATTCCTTCACAACGTCCTTATAGTAGTCATAGTTGGTTAATAATGTATCGGTGTTTACATAAACAATCCGACTGGCAGTCGCTGTCGTAGATGCAGAAGTTGTTGCCTCTCCTTTATCGTTTTTACATCCCGTAGTTACGAGAGCGGCAACAATTGCCAAAGCAAATAAGTGTTTCATCAGAAATTTGAGTTTGTTCTTAGTTTAATAAATGGCAAATATAAGTAAGTATGGCAAAAGAAATAAGCTATTGCGAAAAAGACTGAGGTCTAAATCCGCATTAAATGCTCAAATAGCCACATTATTTAATTTTTTCTATAATTTGCATCTTAGTTAAGAAACAAAAAATGTTAAACACATGAAAGTCGGCTATGTCCGAATTTTCAAAACCTAACCTCTAAACTCTTCAACCTACTAAAATGAAAAAACTTGCATTGCATTGGCAAATCCTGATTGGTATGGTTCTTGGCGTTCTGTTTGGCTTCGGTGCTGTTCAGTTCGGTGGTGGGCCAGAATTTGTTACCGACTGGATAAAACCTTTCGGGACAATATTCATTAACTCCCTGAAATTAATCGCCGTCCCGCTTATTGTGGCGTCTTTAATAATGGGAATTGCTGGTTTGAAAGATATTTCAAAGCTTTCTAAAATGGGTGGTCGTACCATCGGAATTTACGTCATTACCACACTTTTTGCCGTTACTACGGGTTTGCTGGTTGTAAATATAATAAAACCAGGTAGCTACGTCACAGAGCAAACCCGTAATGACCTTACTGCTAATTATGCTGGGGATGCCGCCGCAAAACAGGAAGCTGCGGCTTCGCAACAAAATCAAGGTCCGTTGCAGGCATTGATAGATTTAGTGCCGGAAAATGTTGTTGGTGCAGCGGGAGATAACGCTAATATGCTGCAGGTTATTTTCTTCATTATTTTTTTCGGAGTTGGCCTGATTTTAATTCCGCCAGATAAATCAAAACCAGTAATTGACTTTTTCGACGGCGTGAATGAAGTTGTACTCAAAATGATTGACCTCATCATGCTTGCAGCCCCGTTTGGTGTTTTTGCACTGCTTGCTTCGTTGGTAGTAGAATCGCCGAGCCTAGATATTTTTAAAGCATTGGGAATGTACAGCCTCTGCGTATTGTTAGGTCTGGCTTTTTTGGTTTTGGTTCTCTACCCGCTCATGGTGAAATACTTCGTCGGGATGTCTTACGGCGACTTTTTTCGGGGCATTGCTCCTGCTCAATTATTAGCTTTTTCTACCAGTTCGAGTGCCGCAACTTTGCCCGTTACCATGGAGCGTGTAACCGAACATTTGGGAGTTGACGAAGACGTTGCAAGTTTTGTTTTGCCCGTTGGAGCAACGATAAATATGGACGGAACAAGTTTGTACCAAGGTGTTGCCGCTGTTTTTATTGCCCAAGCATTGGGTTTGGGCTTAGATTTGGGACAACAACTCACCATTGTTGTCACCGCCACGCTCGCATCTATTGGTTCGGCGGCTGTTCCGGGAGCTGGTATGGTAATGCTTGTAATTGTCTTGCAATCTATTGGTGTTCCGGCGGAAGGGTTGGCGTTAATTTTTGCCGTTGATCGCCCTCTTGATATGTGCCGAACTATTGCCAACGTTACCGGAGACGCAACCGTCGCGATGCTCGTTGCGAAGTCTGTGAATAAAATAGGAGAACCTGACGTGAAAGATTGGGACGATAACTACCCTTCTGCTACTGCATAAAATAAAGAATTTACTTGATGAATTTAGAAGAAATACGCTCGAAAATAGACGATATTGACGGCAAATTACTTGAATTACTGAACAGCCGAATGGAGCTTGTTCACGGAGTTGGTGTCATAAAACGCTCAACAAAAACGCTAATTTATAGACCCGAACGTGAAAAATATATTTTAGATCGGCTAAAAACGCTGAATAAAGGCTTGCTTTCGGACGCTTCAGTTGATGCGATTTTTTTGGAAATTTTTGCCGCTGCCAGAAATATTGAATTGCCGGAAAGAGTTGCATACCTCGGCCCGCAGGGAAGTTTTACGCACCAAGCCGCCGAAAGTCGTTTTGGGGCGATGAGCGAATACATGACATTGCCTACAATTAAGGCGGTTTTTGAAGCAGTTGACACCGAACGTGCCAAATTTGGCGTAATTCCGATTGAAAATAATCAGGAAGGAATTGTTTACGAAACAGTTGATTTGCTCAAAGAAACCAACATTAATATTGCTGCCGAGCTGAAAATACCGGTTCATTTTGCAATTGCAACCGAAGCCGAAAACGTAAGTAAAATAAAGCGGATTTATTCAAAGGATATTGCTTTCAGGCAATGCCGAGGCTTCTTGAATAAATATTTTGAACAGAAAGCCGTTGAAGAAATTCAAGTGGAATCTACTTCAAAAGCCGCAAAACTTGCCACTGAAGATCCCGAAAGTGCCGCAATTTGCTCTGAAGTTGCAGCTAAGATTTTCGGTTTACCGTTGCTTTTCAATAATATCGAAGATAATAGTAACAACCGGACTCGCTTTTTTATATTGGCGAAAGACTTCAAAAACCAACCAAGCGGAAACGATAAAACAACGATTGTTGCTCAACTTAGGCGTTCGGATAAGTCAGGTGTGCTTGCTGATTTTTTGCAAGATTTTAAATATGAAGGAATTAATTTAACAAAAATTGAAAGCCGTCCGCATAAAGGATCAGAGGAATTCAACTTTTGGTTTTTTATTGAGTTTTTGGGCTTTGATGAGCATGAAGGTTTCAAACGAATTGTCAATAAATACAAAGACCAAATTAAAGTATTGGGAAGCTACGTTAAGAACGTTTAGCTTGCTACGGAAGCAACGCTTTTGCCGAAGAAGAATCAACTTCAATCTGATTTTTTAACTCTGTAATTGATGAAAATTTTACTTCATTTCTGATGAATGAAACGATTTCGACGGTGATTAGCTCGCCGTAAATATCGCTGTTGAAATCAAAAATATGTACTTCCTGCGTTCTGCCAACACCTTCAACCGTTGGGCGGTTGCCGATATTCATAATGCCGTTGTAAACTACCTCTCGTACGTTTGCCCGCACGGCGTAAACACCATTTGCGGGGATTAATTTGTAGTTTTCTTTGACTTGTACATTTGCCGTTGGGAAACCCAATTGCCGACCAAGTTGTCTTCCTTTTGCCACAATGCCAGTAAATTCATAATTTCTACCTAACAAATTTGACGCTAAATCAACGTTTCCGTCGGTTAACGCATTTCTTACTTTGGTAGAACTGATAGTTAAATCCTCGATTTCTTGTCGCGGAATTTCCTCTAAACTAATTCCGAAACGATTACTGTTTTTTTCGAGGTAGTCGAAGCCGCCTTCCCGATTTTTACCAAAACGATGATCATAGCCAATTACTAAAGTTTTGGTTCCGATAGTATTTATCAGAATTTCCTGCACGTATTTTTCGGCGGAAAGTTCGGAAAATTCTCGGGTGAAGGGAACAACGAGTAGGTGTTGTACGCCTAATTTTTCAATCAACGCAATTTTTTCTTCAATGGTTGTAATGAGTTTGAGTTGCTGACTATCTCTTGAAACGACCATTCTTGGGTGTGGCCAGAATGTCAAGACTACCGATTCTCCGCCTTTTTTAGCAGCGATTTCGTTTAGACTTTTTAAGATTTTTTGATGGCCAATATGAACACCGTCAAAAGTTCCGCTCGTAACAACTGCGTGGGATAGAGCCGTAAATTCTGATAATTTGTGGTAAACTTTCATAGAAATTCTAACGCGGATTTTGGCTGACAAATTCCTCAATGGTGATAGCGTTGTCCACGTGAAATTCACCGATGCGAGTTCGGCGTAAACCGCTCATGTAAGCACCCGAATCGAGCATTTTTCCGAAATCTGAAACGAGGGTTCTGATATACGTGCCTTTAGAACAGACAACTCTAAAATCAATTTGAGGAAATGCCGAAGTGTCAACTTCAAAAACTTTTATTTCAATAATGCGGGATTTTATTTCAACAACTTCGCCGTTTCGGGCGGCTTTGTAAGCTCGCTGCCCGTTTACTTTCACTGCCGAATATTGGGGCGGAACTTGCT
>JANQUM010000260.1 GCA_030731175.1 Spirosomataceae bacterium | reverse complement strand
AGAGCGATAGCCTTCCAAGCTATAGGTGGCCGGTTCGAGCCCGGTCTCCCGCTCTGTTTTGCCTTCGTAGCTCAGGGGTAGAGCACTTCCTTGGTAAGGAAGAGGTCGGCAGTTCAATTCTGCTCGAAGGCTCTAGTCTTAGAAACTACATGATATTGAGTGAACCGATAGGAAATATTTTTTATATTTGAACAACAATAAATTTAAATACTAACATGGCAAAAGCTAATTTTGACCGTAGCAAACCTCACGTAAACATTGGTACTATCGGTCACGTTGACCACGGTAAGACTACTTTGACTGCTGCAATTACAACAGTACTTGCGTCAAAAGGTCTTTCTGAATTGAGAGATTTCTCTTCAATTGACAACGCCCCAGAAGAAAAAGAGCGTGGTATTACCATTAATACATCACACGTTGAGTATTCAACTGCAAACCGTCACTACGCTCACGTTGACTGCCCAGGTCACGCTGACTACGTAAAGAATATGGTTACTGGTGCGGCTCAAATGGATGGTGCAATTCTTGTAGTTGCAGCAACTGACGGTCCAATGCCACAAACACGTGAGCACATCCTTCTTGCCCGTCAGGTAGGTGTACCTCAGCTGGTAGTATTTATGAATAAGGTTGACTTAGTGGATGATCCCGAGCTTCTTGAGCTTGTTGAGATGGAAATCCGTGAGTTACTTTCATTCTACAAGTTTGATGGTGATAATATTCCAATCATTCAGGGTTCTGCTCTTGGTGGTTTGAATGGTGAGCCTCAGTGGGTTGAGAAAATTGAAGAGCTAATGCAAGCAGTGGATGATTTCATCCCACTTCCTGCTCGTGCTACTGATAAGCCTTTCCTTATGCCGGTTGAAGACGTATTCTCGATCACAGGTCGTGGTACTGTTGCAACAGGTCGTATCGAAACTGGTATCATCAATTCAGGTGAAGGTGTTGATATCTTAGGAATGGGTGCAGAAGGTCTTAAATCAACCGTAACTGGTGTTGAGATGTTCCGTAAGATTCTTGACCGTGGTGAAGCTGGCGATAACGTTGGTCTATTACTACGTGGTATTGAAAAAGATCAAATCAAGCGTGGAATGGTAATCTGTAAGCCAGGTTCTGTAAAGCCACACTCGAAGTTCAAGGCAGAGGTTTACGTTCTTTCGAAAGAAGAAGGTGGACGTCACACTCCGTTCTTCAACCGTTACCGTCCACAGTTTTACTTACGTACAACTGACGTAACAGGAGAAATCATGCTTCCTGACACTATCGAAATGGTAATGCCTGGAGATAACTTAACTATCGAAGTTAATTTGTTAAGCACTGTAGCTATGGATAAAGGTCTTCGTTTCGCGATTCGTGAAGGTGGACGTACCGTAGGTGCAGGTCAGGTAACTGAAATTCTTGAATAATAGTTATTCAACATATATTGAAAGCCCCGCAAATGCGGGGCTTTTTTTGTTTTAAACGCATCCCTAAATTACGTAGGTTATGAAATCAAAACGCCCGGCGGCCCTCATATTTATATTTATAACCGTCTTGATTGATGTGATTGGAATCGGTATCATCATTCCGATAATGCCACGCCTTTACCAAGAACTTACCGGCGGAACGCTCAGTCAGGCATCCGAATATTCGGCGTATTTGGTATTCATCTACGCTTTTATGCAATTTATTTTTTCCCCGATAATCGGTGGATTAAGCGATCAGTTCGGTCGGCGGCCAATTTTACTGTTTTCATTATTCGGTTTCGGGCTTGATTTCGTTTTTCTTGCCCTCGCACCTACAATTGGGTGGCTATTTGTTGGACGAACAATCTCTGGAATTGCCGGAGCGAGTTTTACGACTGCAAGTGCTTACATCGCTGATATAAGCGAACCGGAAAAACGAGCACAGAATTTTGGATTACTCGGAGCAGCTTTTGGCCTTGGCTTTATTATCGGCCCAGCATTGGGCGGCGTTTTGGGCGAATTTGGCACGCGAATCCCATTTTGGGTTTCGGCGGGACTTTCACTGCTTAATTGGATTTATGGATATTTCGTATTACCAGAATCTTTAAAACCCGAAAATCGCAGGAAGTTTGACATAAAACGTGCAAACCCGATTGGAAGTCTACTTTCTCTGAAAAAATACCCGATGATTATCGCTTTAGTTGCCTCGTTATTCTTGGTTTATGTGGCCAATTTCGCTACGCAAGGCACGTGGTCATTTTACACCATGGAAAAGTTCGGTTGGGGAGAAATGGAAGTCGGACTTTCCTTAGCTTTTGTGGGTTTAATGGTGGCTATTGTACAGGGCGGCTTAATCAGAATTATCATTCCAAAAGTAGGGCAGGAGCGAGCTTTGTTCCTCGGTCTTATCATTAATGCTTGCGGTATGTTTGCATTCGGTTTTGCCTCTCAATCCTGGATGATGTACGCCATCATGGTACCGTTTGCATTGGGCGGACTGACCGGTCCGGCGTTTCAAGGTATTATTTCGAGTCAGGTGGGAGCGTCTGAGCAGGGAGAATTACAAGGGGCGTTGACCAGCCTAAATAGCGTTGCCGCAATCATAGGCCAACCATTTATGCTATGGCTTTTTCGGGCGTTTACAGCAAAGACCGCTGTTGTTTATTTTCCGGGAGCACCGTTTGTAGCAGGTTCAATTTTGACAGTGATTAGTATATTTTTGACTCTGCGAGTTTTGGCGAAACCGAAGGCTACAAAGTAACGTTATAAGAGGCACCGATGAGAAACGAAATGACAGAATATCAAATATATACTTTGCCGAATGGCATCAGAATTGCTCACCGACAAGTAGCCCACACAAAAATAGTTCATTGCGGAATTATGCTTGATATTGGCAGCCGCGACGAGCAACCCCACCAATCTGGCTTGGTCCATTTCTGGGAACATATGGCATTTAAAGGAACGAAAAAACGCAAATCTTACCATATCATTAATCGGTTGGAATCTGTGGGCGGCGAACTAAACGCCTACACAACGAAGGAAAAAGTATGTTTTTACGCTTCGGCGTTAGATATTCACTTTGATAAAACCGTTGAATTACTGACCGATATTACTTTTAATTCAGTTTTTCCCGATAATCAAATCGAGAAAGAACGGGGCGTTATTTTGGAAGAAATGTCTATGTATGAAGATTCTCCCGAAGATGCCATTCAGGACGAATTTGATGAATACGTTTTTTCTGATCACCAATTAGGGGTAAATATCTTGGGAACACGGGAACACGTTAAGTCTTTCACTAAAAAGGACTTGCAGGATTTTATTGCCCAGAATCTGGATACCTCGAAAATTGTGTTTTCTATTGTAGGAAATATTTCGTTCAAAAAGGCCGTTCAGCGTGTCGAGAAATACGTTGCTGATATTCCTTTGAAAAATACTGATAATAAGCGAATTGAACCAAATTTATACGAAGTAAAGCATACTATTTTTGAAAAGTCATCCGTGCAAGCTCACTGTGCTTTAGGGCGGCGGGCATTATCGATAAAGGATGAAAACCGTTTGGCTTTTTTTACACTCATTAACTTATTGGGTGGCCCCGGAATGAACTCGCGGTTCAACCTTTCACTTCGTGAAAAATATGGATTGGTATACGGCATTGATGCTAACTTTACCTCTTACACCGATACTGGTTTTTTAGGTATTTACTTCGCCACCGACCCCGCAAATCTCGAAAAAGCGATTAAACTCATTTACCGTGAAATGAAAATTTTACGTGAAAAACCGCTCGGAGAAGTGCAGCTCCGTAGCGTAAAAGAGCAACTAATGGGTCAGCTTGCCATGTCAGAAGAGAGTAACCAAAGCTATATGCTTGCTATGGCGAAAAGCATTTTAGACCTTGACTACGTGCAGCCTTTGCAGCAAATATTCGAGAGCATACGAAAAATTACTTCTTCCGATTTACAAAACCTTGCCAACGAGTACCTAAACGAAGAGGAGTTTAGTAGTTTGATTTATAAGCCAGGGTAAATTAGGCCAATTTATTTTGCACATAATTTCCTTGATTCATTCAATAAAAAAAATAGTAGGAAAATCGAACTCAGTCGCTGTGATGTTCTCAAAATTGCGGGAATACAAACTTCATTTGCCTACGTTCCTAACATAATCTTTGGGAGAAATGACGAACTTATCATTGGGCATAATTCACATATACAAAGTTGTACAAGGTTGGGGTAAAACCCCAAGAACGATTGTCACGAAATGGTAGAAGCTAACGCGGACGTTTATTTATACTTCACCGACGGCATTAAAAAATAACGTTTTGCTTTACGGTAAATATGGCAAATTGCCTTTGGGGTAAAACCTATTTTGGTGCTTACGGCTTACCTATCTCCAGACGGCATATCCTTCCCCAGTCCTTTCGTCAGGAATGTTCATCTGCGGACCAGTTATTCAAAGAAATTATTTAATTATAGTTTTGTATTTCTCTGCATAAAGGGCTTTCCCAAAACATATCCCGCGAAGTTAGTAAGGTTGTAAAATTACGATTGGCATTCTTTTTGTGATAGGTTAAGTAAACCTGCCTACATATGAACAAAATTGCTAAAATTTTAACACTTACTTTGCTTACTATAAGCTCATTATCCTTTGCTCAAAAGCAGGAGGAAGAAGTGCTTTTATGGAAAATATCGGGAAGTGAAATCGCTGAGCCATCGTATTTATATGGTACAATACATATCATTTGCGAGAAAGATATC
>JANQUM010000259.1 GCA_030731175.1 Spirosomataceae bacterium | reverse complement strand
TTGCAGTATTGCCAGTATTATTAGGTTTTACGCTTTACTTCGTTTTTTTGCATTCGCTAAAATCACTGGAAGATGAATTTACTTTCCTAAAAAATAGTCAGCAACTTCAAGTGTGGGGATTTATTAAAAAATTACTTCCCAATACCACCATATCTATCGCCGCAACAACACTCATTTTTCTCGGAATATACTTCGAATACATTGATTTATCTTACGGGTTTGTACTCTTCGTGTTGATTTCGTCCATTACTTTTCCGCACGCTTTTGTGATGGAAAAATTCTACGAACCGAACGCCTAACACCACACTTTTCAGGAAGTATGCTTATTTTTGATTCTATCTCGAATCGACCCAAAAAGTACCTCCGTGAAAAAGAACATTTCCCTCTTAGCAGTTACTGCGTTATTTACGCTATCCCTTTTCAACTGCCAGTCAGAAAACACGCAGCCACCAAACATTATTTATGTCATGGCGGATGACCTTGGCTATGGAGATTTAGGAAGTTACGGACAGCAAATTGTTAAAACTCCGCACCTCGATAAAATGGCTACCGAAGGAATGCGGTTCACTGATTTTTATTCGGGGAGTACGGTCTGTGCACCATCACGCTGTGCGTTGATGACCGGCAAAAATATGGGCTACGCCTACATTCGGGGAAATGGCGAAGTTCCGCTTCGGGATGAAGACTTTACCCTCGCTGAGTTTATGAAACAAAGCGGCTACCGCACCGGGATGTTCGGCAAGTGGGGACTCGGAATGCCCGACAATGCGGGTTCACCCGAAAAACAAGGTTGGGACGAATTTTTGGGTTATACTCACCACGTCCACGCTCATCATTCATACACCGATTCTTTAATGAAAATTGAGAACGGCAAAACCGTTGCTTTCAAACACGATTCGCTTCGGCATTCAAGTTTGACAATTACCGAAGCAGCGTTAGATTTTGTAAAGAATAACAAAGACAAACCGTTTTTTATGTATTGGCCATCCACCATTCCGCACGCCGAAATTTTCAGCCCGACGGACGAAGCCATTGCACCATATTTATACAACGGTGAAAGCAATTTTGAGGAAACGCCTTTTGTGCAACGCAAAGGAGGAACTTACCGCTCGCAGTCCGAACCCAAAGCCGCTTTTGCCGCAATGGTTTCACAGCTTGACGCAGACATGGGTAAGCTATTCGCACTTTTAAAAGAACTCGGACTCGATAAAAATACTTACGTCTTTTTTACTTCAGATAACGGCCCGCACCAAGAAGGCGGAGCCGACCCCGTTTTCTTTGATTCTAACGGCCCGCTTACTGGTATCAAACGGGACTTGTACGAAGGCGGCATCAGAGTTCCGATGCTTGCTTGGGCACCGAACTATATCAAGCCCAATACGGTAAACAGAACGCCTTTCGCCAGTTGGGATGTCCTTCCAACTATCGCCGAAATAATTAAAAAACCACTTGCCGCTGATAGCTTAGAAATTAATGGAGAATCGTTTTTTAACTCATTAATTAGGACGAAAAACGAACTCTCAAAAGACCGCCATTTGTATTGGGAATTTTACGAACGAGGCTTCGATCAAGCCGCCCGAAAAGACAATTGGAAAGCAATAAAACGCAGTAAAAACGACAACAAACTGGAACTCTACAACCTCAGCGTTGACATTGCCGAAGCTAACAACGTAGCCGACCGCTACCCGAAAATTGCCACCGAAATGAGCGAGTTAATGAAGAATAAACGGGTTGAAAATGAGTTGTGGAAGCTGAAGGAGTGAGCCTCACGCCCGCATTTCCCCCAACTCATCCGCGATTTTGCGGTCGTTGGCGAGGCGGGGAACTTTGTTTTGCCCGCCCAATTTCCCGATGGATTTCATGTAGTCAATAAAGGCATTCCGGCGAAGCGACGTAACCACCAATGGGCGTAAAATACTACCCACAATCAGGTCTTCGTAGTAAGAATTTAGTTCTACCATTTTGCTTTCCAAATCTCTCGCAAACGCTTCGGGGTTGTTGGGTGGTGTGGCAAATTCAACGAGCCATTCGTGGTAAGGTAAGCCTTCTTTTGCGGCAACCATCGGGGCAACAGTAAACTCCGTCACTTCCGTTTCGGGATGACGTTCTACGGCGTATTTCATCGCCTTTTCTACTTCTTCGCCAATTACGTGTTCGCCAAAAGCCGAAATAAAATGCTTTATTCTTCCCGAAACAATAACCCGATACGGCTCAAGCGAAGTGAATTTCACGGTGTCACCAATCGAGTAGCCCCACAGCCCGGCGTTGCTGTTAATAATAACAGCGTAGTTCTTATTCAACTCCACTTGTTCGATACTCAAACGAGTTGGGTTTTCGTCGAAATATTCATCCGCGGGAATAAATTCGTAGAAAATTCCGGTGTTTAAAAGTAACAATAAATCGTTTCGATCAGGCATATCCTGGTACGCCAAAAAACCTTCTGATGCGGGATATAATTCGATGGAGTCCACTTTCTTTCCGATGCTCTCAAATAACTTCGCTCGGTACGGTTCAAAGTTTACGCCGCCGTAAATAAACAAATCAAAATCAGGAAAAACATCTTTGATTTTTTTACCAGTTCGTTCCGTGATTTTATCAAAATACATCTGCACCCACGGCGGAATTCCGGAAATGACACTCATGTTTTGGCTGAGTGTTTCGTCAATAATTCGGTCGAGTTTTTGTTCCCAATCTTCAATGCAATTGGTTTCGTAAGAAGGCATCTGATTTGCTCTCAAATATGCCGCTACGTGATGATTTGAAATTCCAGACAACCGCCCGGTGTTGATTCCCGCCTTGGTTTCTAAGATTGGACTTCCCGAAAGAAAGATAAATTTCTTATCCAAAAACACCGATTTCCCCGTTTGATGTACGTAATTCAGCACGGCGTTTCGGGCCGAATCAATGTGATTATGGATGGATTCGTTAGAAATTGGAATGTACTTTGTGCCAGACGTTGTACCCGAAGTTTTAGCAAAATAGAGCGGTTTCCCTGGCCACAAAACGTCAGATTTTCCTTCCAGAATTTGATTAACGTAGGGTTTTAATTCTTCGTAATCCCGAACGGGAACGGCTTGCTTGAAGTCTTCGTACGTCTGAATATCTTTGAATTTATGGTCAATTCCGAAAACCGTATTCTTAGCGGTGGAAACCAATTTATTCCGCCAATTCGCTTGTGTTTCGGCAGATTTTTCCATCCATTTTTGCTGCTGTTTTACTACGTATGCGGCAAAAGGTTTACTCAGAACGGCTCTAATTCCCATAATTTCAAAATAATTTGCGGGTTGAATTTACGCTTTAACCTCCGCCGTTTTCGGTGGAAACATCAAAGAAGCGATTACACTAATTGCTAAAATACCGACGATGACCAACAGCGAATGAACGTTGGTAAAGCCCCATTCTTCGAGATAACTGTGAATCAGCATTTTCACTCCGATAAAGGTCAACAAAACGCCCAAGCCGTATTTCAGGTAAACGAACATATCAATGATATTCACCAAGAAGAAGAACATCGAACGCAGCCCCATGATGGCAAAAACGTTGGAGAAAAAGACGATATACGGATCTTTTGTGATAGAGAAAATCGCAGGAATTGAATCCACGGCAAAAATCACGTCTGTGAACGCAATCACGATGATTACCACAAAAAGCGGCGTGACAAATATCTTATTACTTTTATACTTATTCTTAATGAAAAAGTTATCGGCAACGTACTTTTCATACACGTTAAAGAAGCGGGAAGTAACTTTTACCGCTGGGTGGTTTTTGGTGTCAATTTCTTCGTCTTCGTCGTTCGTGAAAAGAATTTTCAGACCTGTATAGGCAAGGAATGCACCGAAAACGTAAAGTATCCAACCGAATTGCTGAATAAGTGCCGCCCCCAAAAAGATGAAGATAAAACGTAAAACGATTGAACCCAAAATTCCCCAAACGAGAACTTTTTTGTAATGCTTTTCCCGAACCCCAAACGAGTTAAATATCAGTATAAAAACAAAGATATTATCTACCGAAAGCGAGTATTCTACTAAGTATCCGGTGATGTACTCAAGTGCCATATTTGCCTCAAATTTCTGGATAGCGGCGGTGTAATTATCTGGCAACGAGAGTGTTGCGTAATATTTAACTCGTACTGCCTCTAAGGCTTCGGGCGTACTTACATCGTGGATAAAGTAGCCGTATTGCCGCAGGAAGAAATAAAAACCGACCGCCAAAGCTACCCAAATGGCACTCCAAATAGCGGCTTCTTTAAATTTCACAACGTGCGAGTCACCTTTTGAAAATGCTCCTAAATCGAGCATCATTACAAAAATCACAAAGACGGCGAAACCCGCAAAAAATATAACTTCGTTTGACATAATCTTATATAAGTTCTTTGGTATAGTGTTATTTACGTAAAAGTAGCTCTGACACCACTTATCTAAAACACAAAATTCGTTTATAAATACGAGAAATGATAATCAAAGCCCCGAATCACGAATTATAATTCGCTTAATTAGAGGATATTCATATCAAAAAAGCCTCAACCTTTGGCAATAAATAAATATTCCTCAATATTTACGTATAATCTACTCCGACTACCAATTATGAGCAAACGCGTGGCATTTTTCCCTGGTTCTTTTGATCCATTCACAAAAGGTCATGCCGATATCGTGGAGCGTGGTTTAAAATTTTTCGATGAAATCATTATAGGAATCGGAACG
>JANQUM010000258.1 GCA_030731175.1 Spirosomataceae bacterium | reverse complement strand
GAATCCCACTGAATATAATCGCCGTAATCGTGGTTTCCGAGCGTAGAAAATACGCCGAGCGGAGCTTTTACTTTTGAGAAAACGTCAATATAATCTTGCACTTCTTTGGCTTCATTGTTCACCAAGTCTCCGGTGAAAAATACGGCGTCTGGTTTTTCATTCATCAGCATTTCAACGCCACCTTTCACGGCAGTTTTATTGAAGAAACTTCCCGAATGGATATCGGATAATTGAGCCAATTTCATTCCGTCGAATTGCTTCGGGAGGTTTTTTAAAGGCAATTTTACCCGACGGATTCGGTAATCATGAGCTCCAGAGATAATTCCCCAAGCCAACGCTCCGGCGTGAATACTTGTCACGGCAACGGCGGTTTTCGCTAAAAAATCAGAGCGAGAAATACTGTTCCCGGCATCGGCTATTTCCCCCGAAACGGGCGGTTCACTATTTTGGAATAAACTGATAATCCAGCGACCGAGTCTTCCCAAATCATCCAATAATAAAATTGGAATGGCAATTACTTTAGAAATATAAATCAAGAAAACCGATGCCGCCAGCAGGTTGCGGGTCTTGTAATTCAGGTAAGCCGGATACATGTAAAACCCGACGATGGTGATGGTCATTGCGATGACGGGTAACGCCCAGTATATGTAGGTTATCCAACGCTGCGTATTCGGAGCGAGGCTTCGCATTGCTACTTTAACTGCTTGAAAAAGGTAATAATCAACGGCTAAAAAGAGTGCCGCCAACACGAGAAACAAAAAAATACGATTCATTTTTTCAGATTGGAGAAGTAAGTCCCGAGGTATTCGGGATGAGATTTCAGATCAGAGAATTTTTTTAATTCCCGACAATTGATAACCTTTATGGATTGTGTATAGTTTCGCTCGACCTGACGCGACCAAACTTTTACATTTGTTCTGTTGCAAATGTTATGCAAGCATACTATTTTTGTTTAAATAGAATAAAGATGTTGAGATAGTCTCACTTCTCATCCCGAATGGCTCGGGACAAGTACCTAAATTTCATATCTAAAAAATATATGACCTACGAAGTTCCAACTATGGCAGATATGGCTGCTAAAGGCGAAAATCCCGAAATCTTATTTTGGGTGGGTTGTGCCGGGTCGTTTGACGACCGCTACAAAAAAGTAACCATCGCTTTTGTAAAAATATTGAATAAAATTGGGTTAAAATTTGCCGTTTTAGGAACGGAAGAAAGCTGCACGGGAGATCCCGCCCGAAGAGCCGGAAACGAGTTTATGTTTCAGATGCTTGCCCAGCAAAATATTGAAGTGTTAAATGGTTACGGCGTGAAGAAAATCGTGACGGCTTGTCCACACTGTTTCAACACCTTGAAGAACGAATACCCCGAATTGGGCGGCGACTACGAAGTTATTCACCATTCTACATTTCTTCAACAATTAATTGACGAAGGACGTGTGAAAATTGAAGGCGGCGGAGCGTTCAAAGGTAAAAAAGTCACGTTCCACGATTCTTGCTACCTCGGCAGAGCAAATGACGTTTACGAAGCTCCGCGTGAAGTTATTAAATCTCTCGACGCCGATTTGGTAGAAATGAAACGCTGCAAATCAAACGGTTTATGCTGCGGTGCGGGCGGCGGGCAGATGTTTAAAGATGCTGAAGAAGGCAAAAAAGAAGTAAACATCGAACGTATTGAAGAAGCACTTAGCACGGGAGCAAACGCCATTGCGGTGGGTTGCCCGTTTTGCATGACTATGATGTCTGACGGAATTAAAAATAAAGAACGCGAGCACGACGTAAAAGTGTACGACTTAGCAGAAATGCTATTGGAGTCGATGTGATTTAATAGACTGAAAGATAGAGGAGTTTAGGCAATTTATAAAGCAAAAACCCCGATTCGGAAACGAATTGGGGTTTTTGCTTTCCGGAACTGTTCTTGCCGGGTCACTTATTTGGTTGCGGCGTGTAACGTAAGTAAGGCTTCACTTCCGTAACGCCTTTTGTGAACATCACTTTTGCGTCTTCGGTAGAAATACTTGGCGAAACGATTGTATCGTCGCCGTCTTTCCAATCTGCAGGAGTTGCCACTTTGTAGTCTGCCGTTAGTTGCAGTGAATCAATCACCCGAAGTAATTCCTGAAAATTACGTCCGGTTGAAGGTGGATAAGTCAACGACAGTTTTATCTTTTTATCTGGCCCGATGATAAACACCGAACGAACGGTTGATTTCTCCGAAGAGTTCGGATGAATCATGTCGTACAGTTCTGCTACTTTACGGTCGCCGTCGGCAATGATTGGGAAATTCATTTTGACATTATTCACTTCTTCAATGTCCGGAATCCATTTCATGTGAGAAGCCAAATCATCTACCGAAACGGCAATGACTTTAACGCCTCTTTTTTCAAAATCGCCTTTTAACAAAGCCGTTGTGCCTAACTCGGTAGTACAAACGGGTGTGAAGTCTGCGGGGTGAGAGAAAATCATTCCCCAGCTATCGCCGAGCCATTCGTGAAAATTTACTGTTCCTTCGGTTGTTTCCGCCGTGAAATCTGGGGCAACGTCTCCTAATCTTAATGACATAGTTTTCTTGTTTAGATGTGAAATATGAGATTGGATATTTTAGACTTTTTATAAGAAATCTTTTATCTCAAATCTTACTCCTCCAATCTCCAAATACTATTACTCTACAAATTTAATAGACTAATAGTTCAAGACTCTTTCGTAAAAGAAACGTTTCGCCGTAGTCCTTCAATCTTCGTTCTTTTAAGTGGGGATTTTCTGAACAGTTCTCTAAAAACTTCCTCAGTTATTTCCTCCCAATCTTTATTGGTGAACTGCTGTAAATCGGAGGAAAGGCTAAATTCAGGAGTTTTGTGGGGTTTTGAGAAGCGATTCCACGGACAAACGTCCTGACAAATATCACAACCGAAAACCCAGTTTTCCATTTTGCCTTTTGCTTCGTCGGGAATGGCGTTTTTTAACTCAATGGTGTAGTAAGAAATGCACTTACTGCCGTCAACCACGTAGGGTTCGGTGATGGCATCCGTCGGGCAAGCGTCAATGCAGGCGGTGCAAGTGCCGCAATAATCTTTGATTGGTCCGTCGGATTCGAGTGTTAAATCGCAGATAATTTCCCCGATAAAAAAGAAAGAACCCGATTGTCGATTGAGTAAGTTAGAATGTTTCCCAATCCAGCCCAAGCCACTTTTTTTTGCCCATGCTTTATCCATTACCGGAGCAGAATCCACGAATATTCGTCCGTCAATTTCTCCTATTTCTTCCTGCATAAATTGAAAGAGTGCTTTCAGCTTGTCTTTCATCACAAAATGGTAATCTTTTCCGTAAGCGTATTTCGAGATTTTCAGGTCGTCATCGCCTTCGGGCAAACGTTTTTCGGGGTAATAATTGAGCATCACCGAAATAACAGACTTCGCTCCGGGAACGAGTTTCGTTGGGTCGAGGCGTTTGTCAAAATGATTCGCCATCCACGCCATTTCACCGTTATAATTTCGGTTAAGCCACGTTTCCAACCGCGGGGCTTCTTCTTCCAGAAATTCCGCTTTAGAAATTCCGCAGAAGTCAAAACCGAGTTCGGTGGCTTTGCGTTTTATTTTGGTGGCGTTATCATGTTCGAGCCACTTCATTTCACCCGCTTTGCGTTCAACTCGTAAAACCAAAAATCGCCGTTGGGTACGTCAAATTCGATACCCGTAACTTGTTGATTATTATCGGTGGTGAACTTCACCGTTCCGAAGGTAAACCACGGGTGCGTTTTCTTGAAAGTCATTTCAAACGAATCGTAGTGCCAATGCGATAACGTCGCCGAAAGTGGTGCGGAATGCTCGAAGTTGATTTCCATTGCTCCGTTCTTTTCGCTCACAATGATATTTCCGTAAACGGGCGTGTAATACGTTCCGGCGTAATTTTTTAGCGGCTGCGAAGGTTTCGTGTTCAGCACTCGCATGGCTTTAATATCCTGAATTCGGGTATCTTCTGCGTAGTATTTTTCGTTGCGTTCCAAATCCGTTTTCGACCAATCGGTTTCGGTTTCTTCCGTTCCATGGCGACCAAGGAAGGCATCGAAAACGTAGTAGGGAAGGGCGTTGATTGGAGCTTTGAGTCCGTTGGTTAAAACGACCACGCCGAGGTTGTGTTCGGGCAGCATATTCACAGAAGTTATCATACCGTCGTACCCGCCCGTGTGCGAAACTCGCAAATTGCCGTGGTAATCTTTCAGTCCCCAGCCCAAACCGTAGCCGGAGAAATTTGTGCCGAACGGATTGTCTTTTACTCTGTCAACAGCGAAACTGTTATGCACCGTCCAGACTTCGTTTCTGGTGTTTGGAGAAAGCAACGTATCTTTTCCGATGATGCCGTTATTTAAATTGAAAATCATCCATTTGGTCAAATCATCTACGCAAGAGATTAATCCGCCCGTTGCGGCAATTTCCTCCCAACTGGTGTAGGAAATCGGAACGTGCGTTTTGTTATTTTCCAAGCGGTGAGGTGAAGCGGCGTTCGGCAGTTTTTCTACCGCTTCGACATTCACAAAAGTGCGGTTCATGTTTAACGGTTCGAGAATACGTGCCTTCACGTTTTCGTACCACGATTTTCCCGTTACGGTTTTGATCAATTCTCCCGCCGTGATGAACATCAAATTGGAATAGCCGTAGCCCGCCCGAAACTCGTAAGCGGGTGGAATGTACTTCATTCGGCGAATGATTTCTT
>JANQUM010000257.1 GCA_030731175.1 Spirosomataceae bacterium | reverse complement strand
AAGATAGAGCCGTCATCGCGGATTCTTTCATTACATCACCCAATTGACCAGAAAGCGTTAATTGTCCTTTACCACGGCTCAAGCTTGATTCAATAAATAAAATATCGCCACCCACGGATGTCCACGCCAAACCAGTAACAATACCGGCGTAATTGTTACCTTCATAGAGTTCTTTGTCAAAAATCGGTTTTCCGAGCAAGCCCTCTACATCACCTACAGCAATGGTTTTTTTGTAAGGAATTTCCATCGCAATTGATTTCGCAATTTTACGAATCACACTCCCTATTTTCCTCTCTAAACCCCGAACGCCCGATTCTCGGGTGTAGTTCTCAACAATCTGTTGAACTGCTTCTGGTTTAAATTTCACATCACGGGATTTTAGACCGTGGTTTTCAAGTTGCTTAGGAATGAGGTGTCTTTTAGCAATTTCAACTTTTTCTTGTACCGTATAACCACTCACTTCAATAATTTCCATGCGGTCCCGAAGTGGCTGCTGAATGGTATCGAGCGAGTTTGCGGTTGCAATGAAAAGTACCTTTGAAAGGTCATATTCAACTTCCAAGAAGTTATCTTTGAAAGCACTGTTTTGTTCAGGATCGAGCACTTCTAATAAAGCCGAAGAAGGGTCTCCTCGCTGATTACTGGAAACTTTGTCGATTTCGTCCAACACAAAAACAGGATTGGACGATTTTGCTTTTTGAATATTTTGAATCAGTTTTCCGGGCATTGCCCCGATATACGTTTTGCGGTGACCCCTGATTTCAGCTTCGTCGTGCACGCCACCCAACGCCATTCTGACATATTTTCGTCCGATTGCACGTGCAATAGATTTCCCCAAAGAAGTTTTTCCAACGCCCGGAGGACCATAAAGGCACAAAATTGGGGCTTTCATGTCATTCCGCAGTTTGAGAACCGCAAGGTATTCAATGATGCGTTCCTTAACTTTTTCGAGTCCGAAATGGTCGTCGTCCAGAATCTTTTTTGCTCGGTTGAGGTCAAAATTATCCTTCGTTCCTTCGTTCCACGGCAATTCCACCAATAATTCGGCGTAATTGATGGCAATTCCGTACTCCGGTGACATCGAATTAATCCGGGAAATTTTGTTCATTTCTTTGTCGAAATGCTCTTTTACGTCTTGCGGCCATTTTTTCTTCAAGCCCAGCATCCGTAATTTTTCAATTTCCTGATCGGGTGAATCCTGCCCAAGTTCTTCCTGAAGTACCTTAATTTGCTGACGCAAGTAATATTCTCGCTGCTGCTGATCAATATCAGAGCTTGCCTTACTTTGAATATCTCGTTTGATTTCGAGCAATTGCATTTCTTTCATCATGTGCTCCAAAAGCGAATGCCCCTGCACGTCACCCTCAAAGGTTTCGAGCAATTGCTGCTTCTCGTCAATACTGATATTGAGGTTTGAAGAAAGAAAATGCGTCAGAAAACTGTAGCTATTAATGTTGTCAATTGCAACCTGAGCATCCCGAGGAATATCTGGATTGAGATTCAGAATCTTAGATGCAGCTTCTTTAATACTGGAAATCAAAGCTTTGGTTTCCCGCTTATTTCCTTTCGGAAAACTATCGCTTATGTATGTCACATTGGCAACAATGTTAGGAGTAGCTTTCACGTATTCGTTCACCTGAAACCTTCGCCGACCCTGAATAATAATCGTGACGTTGCCATCAGGCAATACAATCATTTTCAGAATATTTCCTATAGTGCCTACTTTGTATAAATCTTCTGGCTTTGGCTCGTCTTTCGTCTGTTTTATTTGGGCAACTATCCCCAATATCCGATCACCGCGGTATGCTTTCTTTACCAAACGTATCGCTTTTGACCGCGTCACGGTAACTGGAATCACAATTCCGGGAAAAAGCACCGTATTTCTTAGCGGCAAAACATTTAAGAGTTCGGGTAAATTATTATCATCCTCCATAACCTCGTCAGGCGACGAGATTTCGATCATTTCCACAGTTTCGCTTTGTCCGCCGGCAAGGCGTGACATTATATCAAATTCACTATTCATCAAATTGCAGTTAGTAGTATCTCATTTGGTTGCAAGGTCTGTACCAACAACTAAAAGTAGGGCAAAATGTCAGACTTTTTGCAAATTTTTTATTTAGTGGCAGGCTTTTTACAGTCGCATCGAAATACCTTTACCAGCGAGGTGCATTTTCAAATCAATAATTTCGATTTCTTTGAAGTGAAAAATACTTGCAGCGAGTCCGGCATCGGCTTTTCCAACGGTGAAAACTTCTTCAAAGTGCTGCAAGGTTCCGGCTCCTCCCGAAGCAATAACGGGTATTCCGGCGTTTCCCGAAATTATTGCCGTAAGCTCGTTTGCAAAACCATCTTTTGTGCCGTCGGCGTCCATCGAAGTGAGCAGCAATTCTCCTGCTCCGAGTTCTTCCACTTTTTTCGCCCACTCAATGGTTTTCAACTCGGTTGGATTTCGTCCACCATGGGTGAAAACAATGTCCGTTCCTTCAATATTTTTAGTATCAATTGCAACCACAATACACTGACTACCAAACTCTTGTGCGAGTTCGGTAATTAATTCAGGATTCCTGACGGCAGAAGAATTGATGGAAATCTTATCCGCTCCGGCGTTCAGCAACGCTGAAACATCTGCAACAGAGCTTATACCGCCACCAACACAAAACGGAATGTTTATGGTGTGGGCAACTTTAGTAACCAAATCAAGAAGCGTTTTTCTACCTTCAACTGTTGCTGTAATATCTAGGAAAACGAGTTCGTCCGCTCCGGCTTTAGCATACGCAGCGGCGAGTTCTACGGCGTCGCCAGCGTCTCTTAAATTTACGAAATTAGTGCCTTTGACGGTGCGTCCATTTTTAATATCAAGGCACGGGATAATTCTTTTTGTCAGCATAAAGTGCGGTAAAATGCTTCATATTGAGGCACAATTTGTTGAATATCAAACTCTTTGGCACGAGCAAGTGCATTAGCTTTGAAAGTTGGAAGATTTTCAGGTTTTAAAACGAAAAGTGTGTTTTTCACCATGTCGTCAATATCACCAACTTCGCTCAAAAAACCCGTTACTCCGTGAACGTTCAATTCGGGGATACCACCTGTGTTTGAGGAAATAACTGGCACTTCGCACGCCATTGCTTCGAGAGCTGCAAGACCAAAACTTTCTTTTTCAGAAGGCATTAAAAATACATCTGCTACAGACAAAACCTCTTCAACAGCGTCTAATTTACCGATAAATCGAATATCTTCGCATAGTTTTAATTCCCTACAAAGTTGTTCCATTTCTTGTCTTTCCGGGCCATCACCAATCAAAAGTAATTTCGATGGTACTTCTTGACGAACTTTATGAAAAACCCGAATGATGTCGCCTACCCGCTTCACTTTTCTGAAATTAGAAGTGTGCATCAAAAGCATTTCGCCTTCGGGGCAAATGAATTTTTTGAAGTGGTCGCGTTCTTGTTTGTGAAATCGTTTTAAATCAATAAAATTAGGAATTACTTCAATTTCCTTGTCAATCTTAAACGTTTCGTACGTTTCTCTCCTTAAATCCGCAGAGACCGAAGTTACACCGTCAGACTCGTTGATGCTAAACTGCACCATCGGTTTGTACGTTGAATCTTTTCCCACAACTGTTATATCAGTACCGTGAAGCGTAGTAACCACCGGAATATCGATTCCTTCGGCTTTCAAAATTTGCTTGGCAAGGTACGCCGAAGTAGCGTGCGGAATGGCGTAATGAACATGCAGCAAATCAAGGTTCGAATTCTTTACTACATCAACCATTTTACTCGCCAACGCGGACTCATACGGTGGATACTGGAACAGTGGGTACGACGAAATATTTACTTCGTGATAAAAAAGGTTTTCGTTGAAAAAGTCTAACCTAATTGGTTGATTGTAAGTAATAAAGTGTACTTTATGTCCATTTTGTGCCAATGCTTTTCCCAACTCGGTGGCAACAACACCGCTGCCTCCAAAAGTAGGATAACACACTATTCCAATATTCATATTTTTCGTTTTGGGAGCCTAAACCGTGAGTAAGTAATTTTTATCTAAACATGATAGATGGCATAAATAATTCCAAAAGCAGAAATCTAAAGTCTTTGTTTTCTTACAACCGTTATTTAGACTAATTTGCGTAAAATTTATAACTGTTGAATCTCCCAATCATATCTTTTTTTCGACTGATTCGCTGGAAAAACCTGCTCATTATTGTTTTTACGCAATATCTGGCAAAGGTATTTTTGGTTGGACCTGCTTTTTACTGGAAAAATCATTTATTAGATCGAAATCAGTTTCTTATTACGCTTTCAACCGTGTTGATTGCAGCGGCAGGTTATATAATTAACGATTATTTTGACGTAAAAATAGACCTCATAAATAAGCCCAACGAAGTAATTATTGGGCGTGTTATTAAAAGGCGATGGGCAATAATAATTCATCAGACCTTAAACGTCCTGGGCGTTTTAATAGGGTTTATTGTGGCAATTAAGGTGTTTTTTATAAATATAATTGCCGTAACAAGTCTGTGGTTCTACGCCGAACGCTTCAAAAGGATGGCCTTTGTAGGAAATGTTGTAGTTGCCGCATTAACTGGGGCGTCGTTGGTTGTGATGGCGGTCTATTATCCAGGCAGCGATTTGCTCATTAATATCTAAGCTGTTTTTGCCTTTGGAATAACCTTGATTCGTGAAGTGATAAAAGACATGGAAGACGTGCCGGGCGATAAAAAATACGGCT
>JANQUM010000256.1 GCA_030731175.1 Spirosomataceae bacterium | reverse complement strand
CCACGTAATTCGTGTATCAATACGTTAAACGATTCCGGGATGTTTGCTTTCGGAAGGTTTTCACCCTTTACGATTGCTTCATAGGCTTTCGCTCTACCAACAACATCATCCGATTTCAACGTCAAGATTTCACGGAGAATGTGCGAAGCTCCGAATGCTTCTAATGCCCAAACCTCCATCTCTCCAAAACGCTGACCACCAAATTGTGCCTTACCACCCAACGGCTGCTGCGTAATGAGTGAGTATGGCCCGATAGAACGCGAGTGCATCTTATCGTCAACCAAGTGGCCCAATTTCAGCATGTAAATGATACCGACCGTTACCTTTTGATCAAACTCTTCTCCGGTCAAGCCGTTGTAAAGTTTTGTACGACCATTTGCAGGCAATCCAGCTTCAACTAATTCAGCATCAACTTCGGCGGATGTTGCTCCATCAAAAATTGGTGTTGCGTAGCGGCGGCCAAGTTTTTTACCTGCCCAACCTAAAGCAGTTTCGTACAACTGCCCGATGTTCATACGAGATGGTACACCAAGCGGGTTCAGCACGATATCAACGGTAGAACCGTCTTCCAAGAATGGCATATCTTCATCACGAACAATACGGGCAACAACCCCTTTGTTTCCGTGGCGACCCGCCATCTTATCACCTACTTTTAGTTTACGCTTCTTAGCGATATATACTTTCGCCAATTTCACAATTCCGGCAGGAAGCTCATCACCTACTTCAAGTACAAAGCGATTACGCTTAAATACTCCGATGATTTCGCTTCGGCGGCTCAAGTAGTTTTTCACTAATTGAACTAATAAATCGTTCAAATGAGCATCTTCCACGCAACCTTCAAGGATAATATCACCAAGCAAGTTGGCTTCTTCCGGCACGTTATATGAGCTTTCATCAACGTAGTTATTCTTTTCAGGGAATAAGTTATTACTGATGTTTGAACGGTTAAATTTCACCCCTTTCGAGATTAATTCATCGCCAAATTTATGCTTGATTCCTTTGCTGGTTTTACCTTCAAGTAAAGTGACCATTTTGTCGATCATTTCACCTTTTAGGGCGAGCAACACACGGCTGTGCTGAACCATCAAAGTTTTCACTTCTTCTTTGTGTTTCACACGCTCTTCTTTCGATGGGCGAGAGAACAATTTGGTATCAATTACAACACCACGAAGTGAAGGTGAAGCTTTCTTAGAAGCATCTTTTACGTCTCCGGCTTTATCACCAAAGATTGCACGAAGAAGTTTTTCTTCCGGAGTTGGGTCAGACTCTCCTTTCGGAGTGATTTTGCCAATCAGGATATCACCTTCTTTGATGTGCGTTCCGGTACGAACAATACCGTTTTCGTCAAGGTTTTTAATAGCCTCTTCCGATACGTTCGGGATTTCAGAAGTTAATTCTTCTTGTCCACGCTTTGTATCGCGTACTTCAAGGTCAAACTCTTCGATGTGGATTGATGTGAAAATATCTTCACGTACTACACGCTCAGAAATCACAATTGCATCCTCAAAGTTATATCCTTGCCACGGCATGAAGGCAACCATCATGTTACGTCCAAGAGCGAGCTCGCCGCCTTGAGTTGCGTAACCTTCTACCAATACTTCACCCTTTGAAACACGCTCGCCTTTCAAAACAAGCGGACGAAGATTTATACAAGTATCCTGATTGGTACGACGGAATTTGATAAGATCGTATGTCTTGAAATTCGTCTCGAAGTTAACGAGTGTTTGCTCGTCACTCCAATCATATTTCACGATAATTTTCTCAGCATCTACGTATTCGATAACTCCTTCGCCTTCGGCAACAACCAAAGTGCGGGAATCACGAGCCAAACGACCTTCAAGACCTGTTCCTACTACCGGAGCTTCCGGACGCAATAATGGAACAGCTTGACGCTGCATGTTCGAGCCCATCAAGGCACGGTTGGCATCATCATGCTCAAGGAAAGGAATCATGGAGGCGGCAACCGAAACGATTTGATTCGGGGCAATGTCCATGTAGTCAATTTCGTTAGGATCTTTCAACGGGAAGTCACCTTCGTAACGACACTTGATGGTATCCGTAGTGAAATTACCTTTCTTATCTACCGGAACTGCCATTGCGATGTTTTTACCATCTTCTTCTTCGGCAGTTAAATACTTATATTCACCCGAAACTTTACCTTTGTTCAACTCCAAATAAGGGGTTTCGATAAAGCCCATGGTGTTGATTTTGGCAAACGTACAAAGGGATGAAATCAAACCAATGTTTGGCCCCTCAGGCGTTTCAATAGTACACAGACGACCGTAGTGCGTATAGTGAACGTCACGAACCTCAAAACCAGCACGCTCACGCGAAAGACCTCCAGGCCCAAGAGCCGACATACGACGCTTGTGGGTAATCTCAGCAAGTGGGTTGGTCTGATCCATGAACTGCGATAACTGGTTCGTACCAAAGAAAGAATTAATTACCGACGAAAGCGTACGGGCATTAATCAAATCAACAGGTTTGAAATCTTCGTTATCACGAACGTTCATTCGCTCTTTGATTGTACGAGACATACGGGCAAGACCCACGCCAAACTGGCTGGAAAGTTGCTCGCCTACCGTACGCACACGACGGTTTGATAAGTGGTCAATATCGTCAACTACTGCTTTCGCATTAATCAAACCAATAAGGTACTTAACAATCTTAATGATATCTTCGGTAGTCAATACACGCTTTTCTAACGGAGTCTCAAGGTTGAGTTTCGTGTTGATACGGTAGCGACCTACTTCACCCAAATCATAACGTTTGTCTGAGAAGAATAGACCCTGAATAATTTCACGGGCGGTTGCTTCGTCAGGAGCTTCAGTATTACGAAGTTGACGATAAATCTGCTCAACGGCTTCTTTCTCCGAGTTTGAGCTATCTTTTTGAAGCGTATTATAAATAATATTATAATCTGCAATGTTGGCATCTTCGCGGTGAACGATGATTGACTTTTGATCCGATTCGATGATTAGGTCAATGTCCTCTTCGGTAATATCAGAGTCACGCTCCAAGATTACTTCGTTACGATCAATCGAAACCACTTCGCCTGTGTCTTCATCCACGAAATCTTCCGTCCAGGTTTTCAAAACCCTTGCCGCCAAACGACGACCAACGGCAGCTTTCAATGCCTTTTTGTTTGCCATCACTTCTTCTGACAAATCAAAGAGGTCTAATATTTTCTTATCAGAACCAAAACCGATGGCACGTAAAAGCGTAGTAACCGGGAATTTCTTCTTACGGTCAATGTAGGCGTACATTACGTTGTTTACGTCGGTCGAGAATTCAATCCACGAACCCTTCATCGGAATTACCCGAGCTGAATATAGCTTTGTTCCGTTAGTGTGCTTACTCATTGAGAAGAACACACCCGGCGAACGGTGCAATTGTGACACGATAACACGCTCCGCTCCGTTGATAACGAATGAGCCACGAGATGTCATGTAAGGAATATGCCCCAAGAACACTTCTTGCTCGATGGTTTCAAATTCCTCGTGGTCAGGGTCGTTACACACTAAACGCAATTTTGCCTTTAATGGAACTGAATAAGTAAGACCTCGATCAATACACTCGTCGATAGAGTATTTTGGCGGATCAATAATATAATCTACGAAGCTCAGGACGTAATTGTCTCGCGAATCTGATATCGGGAAATTGTCCATGAACACTTGATACAAGCCTTCCACACGACGGTTTTCGGCCGGGGTGTCAATTTGGAAAAACTCCTCAAAAGATTTGAGTTGAATGTCCAGGAAGTCAGGATAATCAAGTGCGAGACGTACGCTGGCGAAGGATTTTCTTCCGTTTGCTGTCAAGTTCAAGATAGTAACTTTTAAAAGTTTACAATAGATTTAAACATAGATTGTCGAATCCAAACGAGTAAATAGGTGACTTACGAAAAGTCGGGGTCGTTGTAAGATTGACGAAAAACGTAGTGAAGCCGATTAATATCCCTTTTTTGCTATCCTACGAAGTAGCAGTGTTTCAGATACTGATCTTTATATAATTCTTCTAAAATGTTTATATTTTAGGGGGAATCGGGTCGCAAAAGTAAACATTATTTTTTGTATAACAAAATTAGACGAAGAATGTTACAGAACGCAACGAATTGATCGCGAACTCATTAACACAAAAAGGAGGTTGTCTGAAAAGACAGCCCCCTTTTTGTGTTAATGAGGAAACAGACAACCGGAAATTAGACAGTTTCAAACTGTTTGGGCTTATAGTTCAGGAAGCCTTCAGCAGATAAATCTTCATCCACCTCTTCCCAATGTACTCCGGTATTTCTACAAATTAATTCGTAATTCAATCGCTGGGACTGAGTTGCTTTTTCCAATCTTGGAAACCAAGCCAACGGGCAGCCCACTTCCCGCCCGTCTGAGAAGAGAACAAATATTTTGGCGTTGGTAAACCAAACATTATCTATTATTAACTTAGCTGAAGTATTCATTCCATCTTTGTTTTATTAAATCCTCATTTTCCTCTATCAGCCCTTCTGCTATTTTCAAATCCTTTGACTTCACGCCATTATTTTCAATCAGTTTTACTGGCTTGATTTCAAACTTAGCATTTCCATCGCCATTTCTGATATGAATATGTATTGGTAAATGTTCGTTGCTGTAAAAAAAGAAACGAATTCCAAAAAATCTAAATAACTCAGGCATAGTAGATTACAATGTAGAAAAATATTTCTAATTTCCTAAATCCTACTTCTTCGCCGTTTTTGATGGTCGTACTTCAA
>JANQUM010000255.1:1057-4776 GCA_030731175.1 Spirosomataceae bacterium | reverse complement strand
CCTTCCTGAATCAGGAACGGCTCGTAAACCTCCTCAATGGTCTCGGCTTCTTCGCTTACGGCAGTGGCAATAGTTGTTAAACCTACGGGTCCACCTTTGAACTTATCAATTATGGTCAGCAAAATGCGGTTGTCCATGTCGTCAAGCCCATGATCGTCCACTTCGAGTGCAGTTAACGCAATTTGGGCAATTTCCATGTTGATTGTTCCGTTGCCTTTCACTTGGGCAAAATCACGGGTTCGGCGAAGCAAATTATTAGCAATTCGGGGCGTTCCGCGACTTCGTCGGGCTATTTCGTAAGCTCCGTTGTCTTCAATGGGCGTTTGTAGTATATAAGCCGAGCGTTTCACAATTTGGGTCAGCAGCCGAGCATCGTAATGCTCAAGCCGGGCGTTTATACCAAACCTCGCCCGAAGCGGTGCAGTTAGTAAACCCGAACGGGTGGTTGCTCCGATGAGCGTAAACGGGTTCAAACCTATCTGTACGCTTCGGGCGTTGGGCCCCGAATCAAGCATTATGTCGATTTTGTAATCTTCCATTGCCGAATAAAGGTATTCTTCAACCACCGGATTTAGCCGGTGGATTTCGTCGATGAATAGGACGTCGTTTGTTTCGAGATTCGTCAAAAGTCCCGCCAAATCGCTTGGTTTATCCAATACCGGGCCGGAGGTTATTTTGATGCTCGAACCGAGTTCGTTGGCAATAATGTACGAAAGCGTTGTTTTGCCCAAACCGGGCGGGCCGTGGAGCAAAACGTGGTCAAGTGCTTCCTTACGGTTTTTTGCTGCGAGTACAAAAACCTTTAAATTTTCTAATATTTTGGCTTGTCCGGCGAAGTCATCGAACGATTCGGGGCGTAACGCCCGTTCAATGTCTTTTTCTACCGCCGACATCTCCTCTCCGTCACCTTTTAGGTATTCCTGACGCATTTATTTTTTTACTTTTTATGGGTTTTCAAAAGTACGAAATTGCTTGTTAAGAGTTGATAAGTTGTCTTAGGAAGTTTGATTCAAGAGTTTCCTTTACAACGGCTCGATTTGCGAACTTAACGTAAAAGCTTCTGCCGGAAGAATAAGCAGGCACGCAATCAAGGATTTATAATTCCGCTCAAAGCTATTTTTGGCGAAAAGGTGAATTTTGAAACTATGCAGCAATTGATGGGTGCAGGTGAGTAAGGTTCAAGTTAACACGAGTTAAACCAATAAACGCTATAGGCTTTAAAACCTATAGCGTTTTGCCAGGAAAGAAGTATGTGAATGCGTATTTTACATTAAAAGCTCACTTTATCACCGTAATTGCTCCTCGTTCTTCTAAATCACCCCGCTCAGGGAAGTCAATGCTGCGGTAAATGATTCGCCATGGATATACCATCGGAGACTGCGTTTTTCCTTTTATTGCACCGTCCCACCGTTTATCGTCAGGGTCGTCTGACTCGTAAATGAGTTCGCCCCATCGGTTGTAAATCGTTAATCTATAGTCTGTTATGTGGGCGGTTCGTACCACAAAATCGTCATTGATATTATCGTTATTAGGGGTAAAAGCCGTCGGAGCAAAAATACGGGGTTCGCATTTATCTATTATCTTAAAATTTTTGGCGGCATCGCATAAAAAGTTGTTGACTATTTCTAAGCGGTAATTTCCGTTAGCCACAATTTCGAGGGAATCTGTGGCGGTAGTCGTGCCAGAAATTCGTGTACCGATTCCTGTCAACCAATTATACTCAAAAGTATCTCCACCTCTTGGGCGTGGATTGATGGTGATGAACGTCGGCGGACGATCTTTGGTACAAATAAAAGCACTATCTGCAATGGAAAAAACGGGTGCGGGTTTTATGTAAATCGAATCTACGATGGTAGTATCTTTGCATTTGGTTTCCAACGCATTATTAATAATTTGACTAACCACAGGGATATTTCCGAGTTGCGAAACCAGCTTTGAAGCTTGCGTAGGAGCGTAGGTTGTTATTTTTACTCTAATTTTGTTCCAGCCCACCTTGGGGAAAATGTAAGATGTGTTCGCTTCTTTATCGGTGGTTCCGTCGGGAAAAATCCATTCAACTTCGTTCCGCATTGGGCTACAAACTTCCTCTATCGACAGGATAGTTGGTCGGTCAAAACAGTTTCCGCTGTACGTTGCCTGAATGCCGTCGCCGTCTTGGCTTTGGTTGGCAAAAACTACATTTGGAAATCCGAAACGGCTCGTACCGGGAATTTCGATTCCCTGATTTGCCGAACCCGGTATTTTGGTATATCCTACCGCCGCCGCTCCGCCTTGCGTGTCTGGGTCTTGAATGTACGGAAGCTCGGTTGCTCCATCAATCGCCATGTAGATAAATTTAGCGGCGTTACCGTTCACCGGGCCGAGCTGTAACGCTCCGAATATTTCTGTGGTAGATTCGTCAATAATTGACCTTCCAGCAGCAATCGCGGCGTCAGTACCCAAGCCGAGTGGTAATTGAATGAGTTTTGAAGGAATGGTAACGCCGTCGCCTTGCAACGTGACATATAGCATATCGCTATTGTTCCCGAAGGCAAGCCCGTAAATTTTTGGTGGTGCTGCTTCAACCTGAATGGTATTTCTTAATGTTAGCGAAAGGTTTTCGCGGTCAATTTCGTAAACTTCGACGTAATTTATACCGTCCCTCACGATGCCAACGGCCATGAAACGCCCGTTGGGTGAGATTGTCTGATAACCTTCCTTACTATCTGGTTGATCTTGCAATAATCCAATCGCTTGAATATTATCCGAAACACCCGTGGAGTCCACCGTGATGAGGTTATAGCGATCCGAATTAGCTTCATGCGAAATAATTATAAAACCCGTAGAATCGGCGTTTGGTGTGGCGATAAGACGTTCAGTGACAGGAAACATCACCGGAACGTTCGTTTCTGTGATTGCACCTTGTGAATCATTATAACGTAAGTCAACGACTGAATAAGACAATGTTTTGGTATCTTTATCAACGCTGAAAATGTAATATTGATGGTGCGGACATTCATTGCACGCACTTTTCGGAATTATCACCAAACCTTGTGAAGTTGGGTCGAGGTTCAGGTTTACTGGATTTCCTAAAACATCATTTACGGGTTGATCTTCTCCTGTGTAAATATTTTTTCCGTCCGTGTAAAACTTGAGAGCTCCGTCAGGACCGTAAACCATGGCACTTGCCCCAACGGTATTTATTTCGTTAGCTTTTTGAGATTCTATCGGTGAAAACGAAGCGTCTGTCAAAGTGGAATCGTTTGCAAAAACGCCGCCATCGGTTGCAAGGGAATCACGGTTACTTACCAATGTTCCTTGTAGTTGAAAATCAAGCGTAGCTCCGTTTCCAAAATACCAACTCTCTCCGCCTCCACCTCCGCCTCCGGCTTGCAGACAGAATTTTACAGAAATTACTGCCGTGCGTGAGCAACCCGTAATTTCGTCAATAACTTCTACGGAGTAACATCCTGAAGAATCTACATCAATAGTTGCTGTGGTTTCACCCCCTGGATACCATAAGTATCTTACATTTGAGGGGGGTACATTTAAGCGGTAAGGGTTCAGTTTTACCGAACTTCCGTTACAGACAGTAGTGTCAGTATTTATCTGACCGTTAAATTGCGGTTCTCGGGGGTAATCTCCCACCAATACATTTTTGGAAATTGTTTCTGTAGCACCATTAATGGTGCGGGTTAGGGTTGCCACGTAGCTTCCTGCGGCAGCGTATTGATAATTTA
>JANQUM010000255.1:0-1047 GCA_030731175.1 Spirosomataceae bacterium | reverse complement strand
CGGAGGTGTCAGTATCAAAAAAAGTAGTAGGGGCATCGCATCCACCAGTTGGCGTCATGCCGCCGCCTTGTTGGTTTCCGCCTTGTTGCTGCGATCCTTGATCAAGAATACAGCTTTTTGAACTTACAAAAAAGTCGGATTGTGCATACGCCGAGGTGTAATAACTGCTAAGAGCAATTAGGGTACAGATAAAAAATTGGGCGATATTTTCAATACTCAACTTCATTCACTCGTTTTCAAAGGGCTTGGGTTTATAACAATATTCGCAGTAGAAGGTTTTACAGATGTTTTATCCATGCAATCAGGTTATTTTAACGCAAAAATCTTCCTTTTTATTTCTAAGTTACTTCTTTCTTTTGTTTTAACCGAAACGAAATACGATATTTAGTGCATTGTTCGTTTTTGGAATGAACTTTGCTATTTCGTGTAGAAGAGCAATAAATTGTACTAATGGTTGTTTACCTATGTTAAAAAAGATACTTGGAAGCCTTTTATTTATGCTTACGCTGACTGCAGCATCGGCTCAAGACCCGCAATTTTCGCAGTTTTATGCTGCTCCGCTTTACCATAACCCCGCTTTTGCAGGAAGTGCCTTTACACCTCGCTTAATTGTGAATTACCGGAATCACTGGCCTTCACTTGCCGCAATTTACGTGACGTCTGTTGTTTCATTTGATACTTATTTTGAACGTTTCAACAGCGGCGTCGGCGTTGTTTTGATGAATGACTCACAAGGCGGAGATCGAATTAAAACTACCGAAGCATCATTATTATACTCGTATCAAATTCGGGTAAGCGATAGCGGAACACTCCGCTTAGGTGTGCAGGGAACGTACGCCAACCGAGGTTTTGATGTTTTTGGCTTAACCTTCGGTGACCAGTTTGGAACTGGCGGTTTTACTGGAGCTGATTCGAACGATCCGTTGGCAAATCCCGCAAATTACCGAAACGCAAACGTTTTTGATGTAAGTGCAGGAGCGTTGTATTATAATCCGAAAATGTGGCTTGCTCTTTCTTCGCACCACCTTACCGAGCCTCAACTCGACT
>JANQUM010000254.1 GCA_030731175.1 Spirosomataceae bacterium | reverse complement strand
AAATATTCGTGCGTTCATTCTGCGATTCTAACAATGACGGCATCGGAGATTTAAATGGAATAACGTCCAAATTAGATTACCTCCAAGACCTTGGCATTGAAGCAATCTGGCTTACGCCGTTTTTCAAATCCCCGACTTACCATAAATATGACGTAACCGATTATCGGGAAATTGATCCAGAATACGGCACAATGACCGATTTTGAGCGGCTTATCTCACAAGCACATCAACGAAACATTAGAGTAATTGTTGATTTAGTAATAAACCACACATCTATTCAGCACCGTTGGTTTTTAGAAGCTAAAAAGGGGGCGGATAACTCATATCGGAATTTTTACAATTGGCTAACACCCCAGAAAATAAACGAACTCGGCATTGCTCAAAGGGAAAAAACGGCGGACTCTCTCGAAACAAACCCTTGGCACTGGGCAAAAAACGACGCTAAAAATGACAAAGAAAAGTATTACGGGATGTTTTGGAGTGGCATGGCAGACCTGAATATGGACGAACCAAGAGTTAGAAAAGAAATTTATGACGTTGGTAAATTTTGGCTCAACAAAGGCGTGGACGGCTTCAGGATGGACGCAGCTAAACACATTTATCCCGACGACGAAGCAGGAAAAACCCATGCGTTTTGGGAGGAGTTCAGACGTGAAATGGAAACAGTAAACCCAGATTTTTATATCGTGGGCGAAGTCTGGACAACCGCCGAAAAGGTCGCCCCTTTTTTCAGAGGTTTAAAAGCAAATTTCAACTTTGACTTGAGCTATGGCATACAAGACATTGTGCTATTGGGCAGCGACAGCAAAGGAATTGTAAAAATGTTACTCGAAAACTACGCTATATTCGCGAAGCAAAATCCTGATTTTATTGATGCAACCATGCTGACCAATCATGATCAAAACCGGATTGGGAGCGTGGCAAAAGGCAATACCTCAAAGCTAAAATTAGCGGCAAATTTACTCCTCACGCTACCCGGAAACCCGTTCATCTACTACGGCGAGGAATTAGGAATGAAAGGCGTAAAACCCGACGAGGGAATACGGGAAGCATTTCTTTGGGACACTCGCTGGCAAGACAAAGACCGTACTAATTGGCGAAAACCAAAATACAATACTGATTCTCGCACAACCCCGCTCAAACAGCAAAAAGAGGATGCCAATTCCATATACAATCATTACCGTAAGCTCATTCATTTGAGAAATTCTCAACCTGCTTTGAGTCAGATTTCGCCGCCAAATTTACGAGAAAGCCCAGTTTCTGTTTCGCCAAATACATTAGTTGCGTTTATTAGACCGCACGAAAACGGCGACCTACTTATTGTGCAGAACATCACCGCCAAAGCGGTTAAATACAGTTTTCCTGAACACAAAGAAATCATTTTGGATGAATTATCAACGATACAACGGAACGTCGTTTCGCCGTTTGCGTTAATTATCGTGAAACTCTAAAATAGTATAAAAAATGAATATTGAAGTAATTTCGGGCAGTCCCCGTGAAAATAGCGTAACCGTTAGGGTTGCAAAATTCTTAACTAAAGAATTCAGCAAAAAGTCTGATAAACACTCCGTAAATCTATTGGACGTCCGGGATTTCCCGTTACCAATGATTCAAGACGTTTGGGGTTCGCTTGAAAAAGTACCTACAGAATGGAAATCACTCGGTGAAAGAATGTTTGCCGCAGACGCCTTCATTATTGTCACACCTGAATACAACGGAAGCTATTCGCCGGCAATGAAAAATCTATTGGATCATTTTGCAAAACAAAGCCGCAAACCATTTGGTATTGTGACGGCTTCGCCCGGAGCAATGGGCGGGATGCGTGCCTCCCAGCAATTACAGCAAATGGTTTGTGCATTTCAGGGCGTTCCGTGTCCGCAAATGTTAATCGTTCCGAGTGTTGACAAAAAATTCAACGAAATGGGCGTACTAACAGACGAACTTTTTCAGAAAAATGTGGATGCTTTCGTCGAAGAGTTTACGTGGCTCGCCGAGAAGTTAGTCAACTAAAATCAACTTTTTGCGTACATTTGGGCTTTATAAACGTGTTTATTCAGTTTTTCACTGCGTATGAAGTTTTTGAATCGTGTAGCTTTGCTGCTTTATAATGGGTGGAGTATATTTTGGTTTGTGGGCATTTACCTTGTACTTTTCCCTTTTATATTTGTCACTATTCAGCGTAAATCATGGCATCCGATTGGGCACAAATTGACTCAATTTTGGTCTTATTTACTATTTTTTGTGATAGGGAAAAAGATACGTGTGAGGCGAGAGTTCGAAATGAACCCGATAGGAACTTACGTTTTTGTGGCGAATCACTTTTCTTACCTTGATATTGCCTCCGGAATGGGTATTTTTAACAACTACTTTGGTTTTGTTGGGAAAAGCTCCGTTAAAAAAATTCCGCTTATTGGCTACATGTTTTACAAATTGCATATCATGGTTGACCGCAGCGACAAAAACAGCCGTAGCAGCTCACTGAACCGAGGCATTAAGTCGCTGAAAGCAGGAAAAAGCGTTTTTATTATGCCAGAGGGTGGCATAATTTCTAAGAATATTCCGCAGATGGCTTATCCATTCAAAGACGGGGCATTTTTAATGGCGATTGAGAATAAAGTTCCGATTGTGCCCATTACCTTCCTGAACAATTACAAAATAATGCCCGGCGTAAAATTGAATTGGGGAACGCCCGAAGTGGTAATTCACGCACCTATTTCAACCGAAAACAAAACGAAAGGTGACATTGATTCGCTCAAAGAAGAAGTGTTCCAAATCATTCAAAATACACTTGACAAAACAGCTTAAAAGATGAAAATAGACCAACAAACCGTTGAGAAAATTGCTCACTTGGCACGTCTCGAAGTTTCTGAAACGGAGGTTGCAGAAATGCAAACGGGATTGTCAAAAATTCTTAATTGGATGGAGCAACTAAACGAAGTTAACACCGACGGAATTGAGCCATTAATTCATATGAATACTGGAACAAACTTGTTCAGGAAAGACGAAGCCATAAACACTTTGAATAGAGAAGACGGCTTAAAAAACGCCCCAAAGCGAACCGAAACCTACATCACAGTTCCAAAAGTAGTAGAGTAAATCACGGAGTGGTTAAAAACGTATCGAAGAAATCGAGTAGCTTTTTCTCGTATTGATCTAATATAGCAGGATCAGTTATTTTTGTAAAAGGCTGTTTTTTCTTAGTTTTTTCCTGAGCTCCAAGCTCCATGTAAAAGAGCGTTCGGTTTGGATAAAACGGGTGCTCTATCATCCTGATTTCTGCTTCGATACGAGTATCAATGTATTTCTTAAAGAGATTAGGAGATTTTCGATCCTGAAATACTTTCGATATTACAAAACCCTCGTCAGTATTTCGTTCAATCAATAAATCAACTCCTTGGTCCAAAACCTTCCGTAGAGTCCGGATTCTAACCTGCCCCAAAGGCAATTCGTACACTCGAATAATGGTAGAATCTTTTACTATCTTCAGTTTTGCACGATATACTTCCTCACGGTATTCACGGTATTCTTGCAGCGAATCGTCTAACGCAGCTAATTGGTAATTTAATCGTAACAGAGACCGCTCATAACTTTCTTTCAACGTGCGTATGCTATCATCTTTGCGTTTGACTTCACCTTCGTAATGAGTGATAACACTAGATTGTTCGTAAATTTTTGCATTAGCCGTTTCAAGGTTTTCTTGAAGTTGCTGCAATTGATTTCCCAAATAGCGGTTTCTTGAAATACTTTGATCAAGTCTGCTTCGGCTTTGAGCTAAAATATCCTCCGAAAGGAATAATAGCGGCAAAAAAAACAATATTTTTGCGATGTTTTTAATTTTTTTCAACGTTGTAAAGTAGTTATAGGTCACTCAGTTAGTTCTTTAGCTATCAATAGAGGTAGCAAATATCAATCCAACAAAGATAGCGGTATTCTATTAAACAATTTCTTAATTCCTTCGCTTTCCCGATAATTATGTCAAAAAATGTCATTTATTTATTCGCTATTTGCTTAATAATCAACAGTTGTGGTTCAAAAAACAGCGAGGCAGAGGTAAATCCAGAAAGCATAGAGATAGTGCGTCTGGATCAACATCTATTCGAGATAAAATCTACGGACGAGCTTCAAACATTCCTGACGGACAATCCAGCTTACACAAGATCGTTTTACAGAGCTTTTGCCGAAGATACAGCATTTGTAAATCACCTATTTTACATTTACAATCACCCAGACTCAAAGAAGTTTTACGAAGAAATGGCCGCTTCTTACGGAGACTTGAGCAATTTAGAAAATGAACTGGGAGAAGCGTTTGCTAACATTAAAACCCAATTCCCTGACTTTAAAGCCCCGAAAGTAGTGGCAACGTTTACAGGTTTAGAAAATGACTTATACGTTTCAGACTCGGTGATCTACATTGCTTTAGAAGCTTTTGCGGGAAAAACGGCAACCTACCGACCTCAACAGCCAGACTACATTTTGGAACGTTACCAAAAAGAGTATATCGTACCCACAATTATTCGGTTTATTTCGGATAAATATAATATCAGTGATGAGTCTGACAACTCGCTTTTGAACGATATGCTTTATTTTGGAAAAGCATTTGAGTTTACTGCCAGCATATTACCAGATATTGACAAAAATCTGATAATTGCGTACCCCGATTCGAGCATGCGAAAAGTTGAAGCCGCTCAAGGAATTATTTGGGCGTACTTTTTAGATAATCAGTTATTGTATGAGCAGAACACTCGGGTAAAAGAAAGGTACATTGGAGAACGTCCTGGCGTTCCTGAAATTGGACCGGCTTGTCCCGGAC
>JANQUM010000253.1 GCA_030731175.1 Spirosomataceae bacterium | reverse complement strand
ACTTTTGTGCCGTTTGCTTTTGCGATGGCGGGGCTTTGGAAAAAGCAATATACGCAATGGATAAAACCAGCGTTGCCCTGGACGTTACTCGCTACCGTAGTACTCGGTACAGGTATCATGATGGGCGGAATTTGGGCGTACGAAACGCTTAATTTTGGTGGTTACTGGAACTGGGATCCGGTTGAAAACGCCGTTTACGTGCCTTGGCTCGTACTTGTTGCGAGTTTTCATACCATGCTTTTAGCGAAGAAAAGCAGCTCGGCGTTGAAATACAGTTTGATTCTGGTTGTAGCTCAATTTATCCTGATTCTTTATTCGACTTTCTTGACTCGGAGCGGTATTTTGGGAAATGCGTCTGTGCACTCATTTACAGATTTAGGGCTTTCGGGTCAACTGTTGATTTACCTGTTGACTTTCGTTTTTCTGGCGATAGTTATGATGGTAATTCGGTGGAAACATTTACCCCAAGATAATAAGGAAATAACAACCTTCACTCCAGATTTTTGGATGACTACCGGAGTGATTTTATTGCTCTTGGCGGCGTTTCAGGTTACAGTCACAACTTCTATTCCGGTTTATAATAAAATTTCGGAACTGTTTGGGGGAGACCTCAACATGGCAATGCCCGCTGAGCAGATTGAACACTACACTAATTTCCAGATGTGGTTTTTTATCGCCATTGTGCCGCTTTCGGGCGTTGCCCAGTTTTTCTGGTGGCGAAGAATGACCGAAAAAACCATTAGTAAATTACTTAATCCGTTGATAGTTAGTCTGTTGGCGTCAAGTTTGATCATTGTTTTCTTTAAAGTAAACAATTGGAAGTACATCCTGATTTTAACCACGTCGATGTTTAGTATTGCGGCAAACGTCAATATTTTGACGGATGTAATCAAAGGGAAATGGAAAGTAGCGGGTGGTGCAATTACGCACATTGGCGTAGCATTGATGCTGCTCGGAATCATGTTTTCTTCGGGATATTCAAAAGTGATTTCAATCAATAATACCGGACAGGAAATATTTGCGAACGCCGAAGACGAAAACAAAGAAAATGTTATTTTGTGGCTCAACCGTCCCACGCAATTACAAGACTTTTCGATGACTTACAAAGGTCAGTTTGTGGACGTGCGAAACGTACCGGGTTATATTGAAAAACGGTTTATTCAGCCCATTCCAACGAGCGATTACAAGGGAATTGCCCGTGCTGACATCATGGACGGTGAAAAACTTTTTTACAGCCGTGGCGACACCGTAGAGTACGAAGCTGAGAACACGTATTACCAAGTTGCTTACGAAGGAAAAGACAAAGAGCCGTTTAACCTGTACCCACGTTTTCAGGTAAATGAGAAAATGGGCAACGTTGCTTCGCCAGATATTAAGAAATTCTGGAATCGGGATGTTTATACGCACGTCACCTTCGTGACCACAGAAGAAGACCGTGAGTGGGGCCCCGCCGAAGAATTTAACGTAGCTATGAAAGACACGTTTTTCCTTAACGATTACGTCGCCATTTTGGAAGATGTGCGTGGCGTGCGGGAAGTGGACGGCATCAAAATAAACGAAGGTGACGCCGCTGCCATTGCAACGGTGCGGGTGTTGGAACGTGACGGCGAGAAGATACTCAGCCCATCTTTCGTGATAAAAAATCGGGAAGTGTGGAGCCGCCCCGTGGTAAGCAGCGAGTTGGGTTTACGCATTCAGTTGACCAAAATTGATCCCGCCAGCGGACAATTCAGTTTCTCGGTCAGCCGTGGTCAGCGGGAATTTATCGTACTTAAGGCACTTGAAAAGCCACAGATTAACCTTCTCTGGATCGGCACTTTATTACTCATGATCGGTATTTCAATTGCCACCGTTCGGCGATTCAGAATTGCAAAAATGGCCTAAAGTTTTGGTGCTTTTGAATTATTTTTTGAAGAGCGATGCGTGGAAACGTGTCGCTTTTTTTGTTTTCCGCCCGTAACTACCTTTCTTTGACTGCACTAAAAAATGGGAAATTAAATGAAAGCTTTAGTTTTGGGTGGCGGATCGCTGAAAGGTTCTTGGCAAGCGGGGGCTATTCAAGCCGTATTAGACACAGGTTTCAAACCCGATATGGTTTACGGTATTTCGGCGGGAGCACTCAACGCAGCGTTTATTGTAAACGAGGCGGGTCGCAGTTACCAAGAAAATGGCGTAATTGACTGGCAACTGGTTAATAAAAAATTGATTTCTTTTTGGATCAATAATATCACTAAACCCGATGATATCGGTATTCTCAAATCAAGATTTCAACTCGGAATTGATACCATTTTGAGTAGGTTTGATGGCTTACTTGATACCAATCCTTTGCACGAGCGACTTCGAGAATACATTACGCCCGCACTTTTACGCAGCAGCCCTATTAAACTTAAAGTTGGTTCGGTAAACATAAACACGGGGCAAATGCACTACGCTGGCCCGCTTGACGAACACTTCATGGACTACCTCCGGGCAAGTAGCTCTATACCGGTTATTATGCCCGTTATCCAAATCGGCGGTGATCACCGCAACGCTCACCTTGATGGCGGTTTGCGGGAAGTTGTGCCGCTCAAGCAGGCAATTCTTGACGGAGCAACCGAAATCTACGCCATTGCTACGCACCCAGAAGTTGACAATAAAAGTGATATTAATTACCGTAATTTTTTCACACTTATTGATCGAATTAAAGACATTTCGGTGAGTCAATTTGAAAATAATGACATCGAATGGGCGGAGCATTATAACGAAAACATCCTTTCCCTTGGTGGAATTTCACTAAACAGAAAAATCGACCTCAAAGTACTGAGACCAAAAGATAAACTGGACATCAATCTGACATCTTTCTCGACAAATGAGATAAAAGAAATGGTGAAACAAGGCTACGAATACGCGTACGAGGAACTGAAGAAATCGAAGTGATTCTCAGTAGAACTTAGTTTTTCGAGCGATTAAAATCCAGGCCGTTATTAAAACCAATACCAAGCTTAACGCAATGGGTAAACTAAGCCACTCGGATATAAAACCGATGATGACCGGGCCAATTAAAAAGCCGCCCATCCCGAAGGTATTGAGCGTTGCTAAACCGCCGCCTTTTGCCATTCCCGGCACGCGGGTGGCACTTCCGTAAAGTATCGGGGAAACGCAGGAAACACCCGCTCCAACGAGTGAAAAGCCAATGACGGCAGTAAAAGTGTAGGGAAGTAGCAAAGCAATTGCCAAGCCCAAAAAGGTAATAATACCGCCCACTACTATGATTCTGTTAAAGCCGAACCGGGGAATAATGCCGTCGCCCAAAAAACGCCCCAACGCCATAAAAAACGAGTAACCTGCCAAGCCCCAACCGATAAAAAACGGTGTAGTTATCACTATTTCTCGCATATACACTGCCGTCCAGTCTGCCATTGCTCCTTCGGTAATATTTGTGCAAAGGCTTATCAGCACAATTAACAAAAACATCCCTTTGGGAAAAACGAATTTTGACCCGCCCGAAACGGTGTTGTCAGCTACCTCTTCGGGAATACTAAATACTTGTTTTCTGGTAAATAAGGCGAGCAATATTACTAAAATACACATGGCGTACATGAAAAACTGCGGGGCTATTTTGAAGCCCAACGCCGCTCCTGTCAGTAGCGAACCGCTCATTAAACCAATACTAAACATGCCGTGGGAAGTAGATAAAATGCTTGTTTTTTGATTGATTTCAATTGCCGATGCACAGGTGTTCATTGCTACGTTCAGAATTGAAATGCTCATGCCCGTTAACACTAAGCCCGCCGCCGAAAGTAGCGGGGTGGGCATGCTGAAAGGTATTGCGTAGCAAATCCCCAATAAGATAAAACCCAAAAAGTGAGTTTTTGTCATGCCGATTTTACTGATCAAAAATGATGCTACGGGATTAAAAGAAATTGCTCCGGCGGGAATTGCCAAAAGCATCAGCCCGAGTTCGGCATCGTCAAAGCTGTAGCGTAGTTTCATGCTCGGAATGAGCGTTGCCCAATTCCCAAACATAAAACCTAAAACCCAAAAAGCAACGCCCACCGCAATGCTTTGTCGGTCGGTAAAATAACTGCGTAAATGAGAGAACATTGAATAAGGGAATTATGGAAATATACAGGGTTTGAGCTACATGACCGCAAACCACCGTTGGGTGCTTTGACCGCGTGCCGGGTTTGCGAAACTAAACGGATTACTTCAATCTAATCCATCTGTTGCACCACTTCAATTTCGGGGCGGTGATAAACGGTAGAGTAGGGCGGTACGCTCTTCGTAACCCAGACGTTTCCACCAATAATGCTGTTTTTACCAATGACGGTTTCGCCGCCTAAAATAGTAGCTCCAGAATAAATTACCACACTATCTTCAACCGTAGGGTGGCGTTTCACGTTTGCCATTTTCTTTTCTACGCTTAACGCTCCGAGCGTAACGCCTTGGTAGAGTTTTACGTGCTTGCCAATGTGCGTGGTTTCACCGATAACGATGCCCGTACCGTGGTCAATAAAGAACGATTCATCGATTTCTGCGGCGGGGTGAATATCAATTCCGGTTCTTGAATGGGCGTATTCCGTTAATATTCTTGGAATTAACGGAATTTCGAGTTTCAATAACTTGTGAGCTAAACGGTAAATAGAAATGGCGAAAAAACCGGGATACGCACGGATAACCTCAAATTCATTTTTAGCTGCGGGATCACCCGCCATAATTGCCGCAACGTCGGTATTCAAAATGCGGTAAAGTTCAGGAATCGACTCGATAAAATCCGTAGAACGTTGCTTGTTGTCGCAGTCTTTGCATTGATCGGTGGCGTTCAGAATACCTTTCAGTTCGTTTCCTAAATTCCAGAATTCGCCTTCAATTTCGTT
>JANQUM010000252.1 GCA_030731175.1 Spirosomataceae bacterium | reverse complement strand
GGGTTTAATAGTCAATGTTTGGGGCGTGCCATCTCCTTTTGGGGTAATTTGGATATACTTTGACAAAGTAGAGTTTGAAACATCCCAAGAGACTAGTTTACCTTCGTAGAGCTTAATTTCACCACCCTCAAAAGATAGGTCAGGCGAAACCGTAGAGCTGTTGGGTATTCGGTAGTAATACTCTTTCAGACCGGGAATCCGTTCGGCAACCAGGTTATTTCTGAGATAATTTTCATCATAACCTTTCATTTCTACTAACGCGATCCGGCTTTTTTGAAAATCCGTTCCTTGGTCACCGAAGTAAATAGAGGACGCGTCTGCCCCTGATCCGATTGAAAAGTTGACAGTTTCGCCGACATTGACGGTTGTTTTCTCTACCGAAAACGGTATGTCAACAACGTTAAGCTCATTTTTTTCGCACGCTGTTAAACAAATAGCGGCAATCGGTAAGTATTTTATTATTGATTTCATCTTTTGTTTGCTTTTATTTGTTGCGATTAATAGCCTGGGTTTTGCTTCAGGTTTGGATTACGACTGATTTCAGACTGCGGGATTGCGAGATAAGCATACTTATCGTTCGGTTCGCGGAGTACATCCTGCCCGTACGGTGTTGCCTGTAAAGTCCGGTTGGTAAGGGGGTTCAGTTTGACTTGGGTTTCCTGAACAGATGTTATGAGCCGCCCGTAACGTACCAAGTCATACCACCGGTTATTGTGTTCTCCGGCAAGCTCACGCCATCTTTCATTCAATAACCTTTCACGGAAATCATCTTGCGACAATGTAGTCGGGAAGTCCGGTACAAAGTTTTTCGTTTCTGGAAAATCCTTAAAATTTCGGATAACCGGAGCCGACGGCACTTCACGAATACCTTTGACTACTGATATTTCGAAATAATATTTGCTAAGTGTATCTGCTGCGTTGGCTGTCTTTAATGGGTTCTTACCAACCTTTGGTTGACGTGAAAACACATCTCCGTACGTTGCCGTGTAAGGGCTATTATCAATAATCCGTTTGTTGATAGTCAGATCATTATAATACACAAAGTTACGGGCACGGTTTCTGATCAAGTTCACCGCTTCCGTCGAAGTATATTTACCATTTGCAGGTTTGGTATTCGCCCCGTTTAATTCATTTGCTGCTTCGGCGTACATTAATAGTACTTCCGAATATCGCATGATCGGCATGTCGGCATCAAACGTAGCATCAGTGTAGGTTGCTTGCGAGATCGGATTTCGGCGGTACTTCACCAACTTCACACCGGGGTTGTTACCGACGTTTCCACCGCCCCAGATTGTTGTGAAATTAGTCTTACCGTTGGGAAGTGTTACTACATCGGCATTAGATGGGTTACTTCGGAACGAGTTGGCATCGTCTATCGTCTCGAACCAATAAGGCCTGTTCCACGGATACGGCTCAGAACTACGCAGGAAAACTTCACAGTTTGGCCCGCCGCCGTTCGGGCAGTCATCCACGGATCTTTGTAATACTTTGTTTCCGTTGGCATCGAACGTCCTGAACTCACCATCTTCAAACGTCCAGAAACGTCTTACCAAATCACCTGGAGATTCGAGATCAAAAACTGACCAACCAAAATCTGTGGCGAGAGAACCCCCGTTTGCATTATTGAGCGTTCCTACATTTACCCCTGAACCTGTACCTGCGTTGTTGACAAAGCCTGAAGTTGACCCAAAAATGCTTCCCCCGCTTTTATCCAGTTCATTGTATTCCAGTGTAAACAAAAATTCATTTGCTCCAGTATATTGTTTTGTGCGGATAAAATTATCAGGGAAATATGTTTTCAAACCGTACGAGTTGCTATTTATTACGGCATTGAGGTTTGTAAGAGCCAAGGTATAATTGGCAGAACCGTCACTAGTTTTATCACGAAATTTTTCAATACTTGCCATGTTTAGATAAACCTTGCCTAAGACTGCATGAGCTGCGTACTTACCAGCCCGGCCACGACCTGAATTGGCGGCAAGCTGATCGGCAGCAGCCGTAAGGTCTTTAATGATAAAACTGTAAACTAACTTCTCCTGCTCGGCCATTTTATCGGTGTCCGCATTGGATACGTTATCTATATCATCAAAATTCTTAAAGTAGTTCTCAATTACAGGAACGTTACGGAACAAACGTACGAGATTGAAATAAGCCAACCCTCGGATGAACCGTGCTTCGCCGTCAATTCTTTTCCAGTTGTTTATATCTGAGGCGGGTGCATCTGCTAAAGCCATGCCCACTGCCGCCTTACCAATTACTAAATTTGCGGATGCTATAACTCTATACTGGGCTGTCCACATACCAAAAGCTTCCCCATCTGACGGGTCATTTTGCATACGGCTGATAAAACTCCGGGCCAACACTGTACCTGCCGGCGGAACGGAATAATCAGTTGGAAACAGCGACCAGTAAACTGAACCCATAAAATTATCATCACGCATATTTACGTACGCTTGTGTAAGCAGAAAGTCAGCTTCGGATGGCGTACTGCCAAAATTTTCAAGCAAAACTTCTGACCTTATTTCAGGTTCGAGAAAATCCTTGCAGGAAATTGATCCAACCGTCAGCAAACCGAATAAAATAAATTTTACTATATTTTTCATTTTCTTTATTAATTTTTGATTGTCGATCAATTAATTAAAACCCTAGTTCGAGTCCAAGTAAATAATGTCTTGAGCGAGGGTATGCACCTTGATCAAGGCCTGGAAATAGGTTTTTATTGCTGCCACGTGCGGCGTTTACTTCTGGGTCAAACCACGAATAGCGGGTAAGAATACCTAAATTTTGCCCGGTAAAAGTAATTTTTGCACGTTCAACTTTTACCTTCTGTACATACTTTGTCGGGATGGTGTACCCAAGCCTCAGTGTCTCGAACCGGAGGAACGAACCATCTTCGACCATTTCACTCCGCGAGAATGTTGAACCACTACGAGTAGTAAAAATGGCAACGTAGCTTTGATAATTCCTGTCTTCGTTCTGGCGGTTCCAAATATCATTTGCAACCACGGTTTGCAGGTTGTTGTCACCTCGTAAATAGTGGGCACGGTTCAGGTTATTGTTCACAATATCATTTCCGTAAGTCCAGCGAAGGAAAGCGTAGAAATCAATCCCTTTATACGAAATGGTGTTCCCGATACCTCCGGTGTGTTTCGGCATGGTGTAAGCAATCGGAACGTATTCAGTACGCTCAATGTCACCGTTACCGTTCAAGTCCACAAACTGAAACTCCCCCGTATTATTGTCCTGTACTTTTGGTGCAGAATTGTACCGTTCGAAATCATTATTTACCAAGCCATCTTGAATTGTACCGTAATACACACCAATTGGTTGTCCAACTCTTAAACGCACGTCGTCGAGGTTAGAACCTGTCCCGATTACCCTAAAGCCGAGTTCAGGCTGACCTCCCAAATCCGTGATTTGATTTCGGTTCCACGCAATATTGAAGTTAGTTGTCCATCTAAAGCCACGCTTTATGATATTAGTTGAGGTGAGTTCGAATTCAAATCCTTTATTTTCGAGTGAACCTAAGTTTTTAACAGAACTATTAAAAGATGAATAAGCAGGCAACTGAATATCAAGCAACAAACCATCGGTAACGTTGCGGTAGTAGTTGGTGCTGATTGCTATCCGGTCATTTAGGAAGCCAAAATCAAGGCCAAAATTTAACCCTTTGGTTATTTCCCACGAAATGTCCGGGTTTGCGAAGCGGTTGGTAACTGTAACCGAAGTATTTACGGCATCATTAAATGGATACCCAACGGTACCTATATTGGCGAGTTGTAAGCCTGAATTTACCGGGATTTGGTTATTCCCAGTAATACCGAAACCTACTCTGAACTTCAAAGCAGATAAATAATTATCAGCGAAGTCCATAAAAGATTCGTCTGAGATGTTCCAGGCGGCCGAAATTGCCGGGAAGAAGCCCGTGCGGTCATTGAGGAAGCGGGAAGACTCGTCGATACGAGCCGAAGCCGTTACAATATACTTGCTATTATAATTGTACTGAGCCCGCCCGATGTAAGAGCGGTCACGGATGTCGAAGTACGTCGGGATAGCGAGGATCTGCCCGGCAGCGGTAAGCGTATAATTCTTTAATACTTCGGTGTTAAACTGCTCGTATCGTGAGTATAGCCTATCGTTAGCTTGTTTTCTAGCTTCGTAAACAAACGTGGCGTTGATTTTATGCTTGTTGAATGTTTTATTAATTGACATCCTTGGTTGCAAGGTCCAACGGGAATCCCGTGTTCGCTCTGTCTCGGCCCTTCCATTGGTGTTACGTGCCTCACGTAATACGCGGGAGACAAAGTAATTCCGCTCGCTGGATTCGTTGATAAGTCCAGCGGTGATTGCAAATTCCAACCACTGTGTTGGTTTCACAGAAAGGTTAAGGTTACCCGAGAACCAGTCGCTACCACGATCAGCAATAGTTTGGTTAATCCTGAACTCTGGACTTTCCGGTCCAGCACCTTGGCCACCATTGTTCACAAGGCCTTGGGCAACGCCCGTAACGTTGTCACGGTTAATAAAAGGGTTAAGGAACGTCGATTGTGCAACTGCGTTGTCCACTCTATAATCACCAATCAACCCTTCATATTCAGTGTTGGTATATTGCATCCGCAACCCTGCCGAAACAAATTTGCCTATTTTTTGATCAATATTTAATCGACCCGACAAGCGTTGAAACCCGGAATTAATTAGAACACCTTGTTCGTTTGCATAGCCTAAAGATCCAAAGTAGTTGGTACCTTGTTCAGTGGCTCCTGAGAAATCAAGGTCATACAGTTTCTTCGTGGTATTCTGTGTAATTACGTCCAGCCAGTTTGTACCTTCCGTATTTGTTACCCCGTATTGACTTTCAAGGATTGGTCC
>JANQUM010000251.1 GCA_030731175.1 Spirosomataceae bacterium | reverse complement strand
ACGATTATCACCAGAGCGATTGACCCAAGTAGGTAATTTTGTTTCTGATTGTCGGATAGTGATTTTATTTTCAGCATAGCTTGGCGAGGTTAGTAGTTTTGGGTGTTACTTATACTAACACGCAAAACTTGATGCTGGTTTAAACGCAAAATAAAGCCGACGATAAAAACCGTCGGCTTTATTAAATTCTTTCAAAATATGCCGTGCCGCTGGCACTTTTTACTGCATTGTAAATTTTGCTTTTCTATTAACATATAACTCCGACGGAGCTATTGGAACTGATATATAATTTTAAGGTTTTGAACCATTGCGTTTTGAGAAAGATTCGCAAAAACCAAAAACCAAAAACCAAAAACCAAAAACCAAAAACCAAAAACTCAAATCTCCTCTAAAATCCGCTCAACAGCAACTGCTTTGCTGATACGTTCTTTCAGTTCTGAAATTGGCACTCGCTCTTGTTCGGTCGTGTCGCGGTGACGAATGGTTACGCAATTATCTTCTTTTGTTTCAAAATCAACGGCGATGCAAAACGGCGTTCCTATTAAATCCTGACGGGTATAACGTTTGCCAATTGCGGCACTATCGTCATAAACTGTTCGGAAAGAAGACTTCAAAGAATCGGCGATTTCTTGGGCAATTTCGGCGAGTCCGTCTTTTTTCACCAAAGGCAAAACTGCCGCTTTGATTGGGGCAAGTGCCGGATGGAATTTCAGGTAAGTCCGCTCTTTTACGTTATCGCCATCGGTGATGGTTTCTTTGGTAAACGCTTGGCTGAATGCGGCTAAAAATAAGCGATCTGCCCCCACTGAGGTTTCTACTACATACGGTACGTAATTCCCGAACGGCTTTCCAGTTTCTGGATTTACTTCAGGATCGAAATATTGCATTTTCTTCTTAGAGAACTCCTGATGGCGGCGTAAATCAAAATCTGTCCGACTGTGGATTCCCTCAATTTCGCGGAAACCGAACGGAAACTGGTATTCAATATCTACGGCTGCATCAGCATAGTGAGCCAGTTTTTCGTGCACATGGAAGTTCAGTTTATCAGCTGGTAAACCAATGGCTTTGTGAAATTTCAAACGAGTATCACGCCACTTTTCGTACCATTCTGCCTGTGTGCCAGGACGTACAAAAAATTGCATTTCCATTTGTTCAAATTCCCGCATTCTGAAAATAAACTGACGGGCAACAATCTCGTTTCTGAAAGCTTTTCCAATCTGCGAAATTCCGAAAGGAATTTTCATTCGACCTGTTTTTTGAACGTTCAGAAAGTTGACAAAAATGCCTTGTGCCGTTTCAGGGCGTAGGTAAATAGTACTTGAATCTTCGGCTACCGAGCCAACTTGCGTCGAGAACATGAGGTTGAACTGACGCACTTCTGTCCAGTTTGAAGTGCCAGATACGGGGCATTTTATCCCTTCCGAAATAATTAATTCCCGTACTGCTTCGAGCTCTTCCGCTCCGAGCAACCTTCCCATTTCCTGCAATAAAGCATCGCCTTTTTCTTTGTCGCCGCTTAGCGTATATTCTTCGGCTTTAGCTTCCAATAATTGATCAGCACGGTAACGTTTTTTGCTGTCTTTGTTGTCAATCATTGGGTCGTTGAAGCCGTCCACGTGGCCAGATGCTTCCCACGTGGTGGGGTGCATAAAAATGGACGAATCAATGCCCACTATATTATCATTGAGCTGCGTCATGGCTTTCCACCATGCGTTTTTGAGGTTATTTTTTAACTCAACACCATTTTGCCCGTAGTCGTAAACGGCTTGCAAGCCGTCGTAAATTTCGGAGGAAGGAAACACGAAACCGTATTCTTTGGCGTGTCCGATGATGTCTTGTAGCGTATTCTCGTGCGTTTGAATATTCATTTATTTTAATTACTTTTTTCTTTGAGAAGCTACAAAATTAAGGATAATGTTTTTGAATGTACTAAAACCCAAGAACTTAACAAGTCAAAAACTTACAATGAGGACTTTGGCACAAAGTTTGAACTATTCTTTGCATCATAGAGAAGTTTTTTATGGGTTAGGGTTTATACGAAAACGCCGTTGGCACCAGATTGCTACGGCGTTTTTCATTTTTTTGAATCTTCCAACTTTAGTGCTTCTTTCTCCACTGCATCCCGCACGCTGATATTCACTTCAAAACCCAAAATGATAATGAGTGAAATCAAATAAATCCAGACCATCAAACCTATAAATGTGCCAATAGAGCCGTATAGCCTATTGTAAGAGGCAAAGTTTACGAGATAAAACGAAAACGCATTTGTAATTAAAATGCACATTATGGATGCAAAAATAGAACCTGCACTAATTAGCGGAATACGTTTTTGTACCGCGGGACCGAAATAATAAATCACACCAATGCCGAGACTGAAAATGAAAAAGATTGATAAGTACCGCACAATTTCAAGTAAATAATAGAGTACGTTCTCGTCAAGTACGCCATTTTCAAACAGGAAATTTATCAGTAAATTCCCAACAATTAGAATTACAACCGCCGAGACCAACAGCATTACTAACAAGACGGTTAGCGTCAAACTCAGGAAACGGGCTTTGAAAAAGTTGCGTTTTTCTTTTTCGTTCAAAACAATATTAAATGCCCGCATGAGTGCCATCATGCCATTTGTTGAGGCAAAAATGGTAAACAAAAAACCAAAAGAAAGGATACCGCTACGCTTGCGGCTAACGATTTCCTGAATTGTTGATGCAACGGTACTGTAAATACGCCGAGGGAAGATTTCTCGGAGGTAGTCCATAATACGACCGTCTAAATTGTCTATCGGAATGAATGGAATGAGCGTAAAAAGAAAGATAATACCTGGGAAAACGGCGAGCATAAAACTAAATGAAACCGCCGCTGCCCGCTGATCAATATCAAGCGTGATGATTTTTTTCCAGAGAATACTCAGAACCAAATAAAGCGAGACTGTGGTATTGAAAAAATATGTTTTCCTGAGAAAATTCTCAGCAGCTTTTACGGCCTTCAAATTAGCTACATCAATCATAAAACGTAGTTTCGTGACAAAAAAATAGCGGTTGCTCAATGAGCCCTCCTATTTAACCTTAGGGCAAATCTAAGACTTATCAGTTAGAAATGGTTGAAAAACGGCTGTTATTGCGTCGGGGCAAAGCGTTAAGCGGTTCGTGGTCATATTAATAAAAACCAACGTGGATGCTCCGGTGTGGATTTTTTTCAACGCTTCGTCTAAAATTTCATATTTAACAATAAATCTCATTTTTGGCATTTCTTCCACCATAACCCTGATGGTCAGTAATTCGTCGAACTTAGCAGGTTGAATGAAGCGTGAATAATTGTCGTAAACGGGCATCATCACGCCGCTTTCTTCCATTTCTTTATAGCTAACGCCCAAATGTCTTAGGGCTTCCACCCGCCCAATTTCGTAGAGTTTGGCGTAATTGCCGTAATACATGTAACCCATTTGGTCAACGTCTGCGTAGCGAACACGGTACTTATAATCGAAAGTGAACATAAATAAGTTTTGAGTTATTAAGTTGTTGGGTTAGTGAGTTTTTTAGTTCTTGTCTGCTCGATGACTTTTATTCAATTTACCGCAAATATTCATCCGAGAAATGTCAATGGGTTTTGGGTTTGTTGAATTTGGTTTCGTTGTGAGTCGCAGATTCTCCTTTCGGAATTGAAAGCGATTTCCACTCGTTTTTTCGTAACATTTTTCCGATGAGCATAATTTGTCCGACGTGCGATGCGTAATGGGCAAGTTGCCGTAAAAGTGCTTCAAAAACAGTGTGTGCTTCGCCTCTTATATAAACAATTCGCTGTAAATCAATTCCCTGAAGCAAATCTAAAGTGTCAAATAAGCACTTCCAGCCGCTTTCCCAATGCACTAGAAGGTCCTTGATTGAAAGTGAAACGGCTTCAAATTCTGCATCACGGTTTCGCCAGTCTTTTTCGCCGTCTGAGGTTAGAAAGTCTGTGAAGCGAGACAATTGGTTTCCCGCAATATGGTTCATTATGATGGCAATCGAATTTGACGTTTCGTCAGATCGCCACTGCAATTCTGCTTCGCTCAACTGCTCAATCGTGCCGTCGGCGAGATGTTTGTAATAGATAAATTGCTTGCGGAAAGCGTCAATTTGTTCACTCATCGAATTGGTTTTATCTCGGCGAAGTTAGCGATTCTTTCTACTTTTGATAAATTATTTCAAAAACATGAGAAACGCACTGCTTTTATTCACCCTTTCGTTGGTTACTATTAACGCCATGAGCCAAGAACTTCCGTACGCTACAATTCCCGATGCTCCTACAGAGTTTACCGCTGTAAACGTTGCGGCTCGAATGATTGACGGGCTTGGTTTTCGGTATTATTGGGCAACCGAGGGGCTGAATGTTGAAAATATGGAAACCCAAGGAACAGACGAAGCCCGCACTATTGGCGAAACCATCAGGCACATTCGGGATTTGTCAAACGGTATTTTACGGAGTGTTTCTAAAGAACCTACCGTGAGCGTAGATTACGGCACGCAAACTTTTTACGAAATCAGAACGCAAACCTTGAAAAACCTCGACCAAGCGGCAACTATTTTGCGTAAAAGCACGGATGCCGACATGAAAGATATGGACGTAGTGTTCAAACGTGGCGAAGGCGAAAGCCGCTTCCCGTTCTGGAATTTGATTAATGGTCAAATCGAAGATGCCGTTTGGCACGCTGGGCAAATTGTTACGTTGCGTCGAATTTCAGGAAACCCCATCAACCCGAAGGTTAATGTTTTTATGGGAAAACTGAATGACTAATCTTCTCTCTCGATTTGTTAACGAACGTCTATCGCATAATTTCCCACAATGGGTTTTCCAGCAAAGCTCAAGCCTTCGAGCTGAAAACGATATTGCGTATATACGGCGTCTGTGGTGTAAAA
>JANQUM010000250.1 GCA_030731175.1 Spirosomataceae bacterium | reverse complement strand
GCGAAGAAGCCGAGACCATTGAGGAGGTTTACGAGCCGTTCCTGATTCAGGAAGGCTTTTTGAAACGAACCGCCCGCGGACGTGAAGCCACCGAAAAAGCGTACGAGCACCTTAAAAAAATACCAAAATATCGCAGCGGAGAACTTTTTTAACAATTCCAGAACCTCCTTAAACTCTCAGAACATAATTAATTCAACTATTTCTTTAATTATCACAAATAATTTAAGAATTTGGAGTTTTAAGAAAGGAAAGCAACTTACCAGAAGGTAAAATATAAATCCACTTCCTCCCCACCTACAAAACAATATGGCAACCAAAAAAAGAAAAGACGAAACAACCGAAACTATAAAAATAAATCCACTTGCCGAAGCTCCTAAATTCTTGTTTGAATCAGCGTGGGAAGTTTGTAATCAGGTAGGCGGAATTTACACAGTGATACGTTCCAAAGTTCCGGCAATGGTAGAAGAATGGGACGACGAATATTGCCTCATTGGTCCGTATTTTCCGCAAACGGCGTTAGTAGAATTCGAGGAAGTAAATGACGATTCTCCCATTAGCAAAATTGCTCAGGAAATGAACGCCGAAGGCTTCAAAGTACATTACGGAAGGTGGCTCGTAACGGGCAGACCGCAGATTATCCTGATTGATTTTCAGGATATGTTAAAAAATATTGACCGCCTGAAGTACCAACTATGGGAGCACCACCAAGTCTCAACAGTAAACGTTGAACCGCTAGTAAATGATGTACTCGCTTTTAGTGAAGTAGCCTACCTTTTCCTAAAAAGATACGCCGACAAATTTGCCTCAAAACAACGCATCGTAGCCCATTTCCACGAGTGGATGTGTTCAGTAGCACTGCTTGAGCTTCGACATCACGACGTTCCAGTTGCTACGGTTTTCACTACGCATGCCACCATGCTGGGGCGTTATATTGCCGGAAACGTAGATAACTTTTACGAAAAACTACCGCATTACAATTGGGCAACAGAAGCCAAAAATTACGGCATTGAAGCCCAAGCAGGAATTGAGCGACAATCGGCTCAAAAAGCCCACGTACTTACAACCGTCAGCGATGTTACTGCGAAAGAATGCGAAGTATTTTACGGCAGAAGCTGCGATTTAATTCTACCGAATGGCTTAAATATTACACGTTTTGCGGCTACGCACGAGTTTCAGAATCTACACCTAAAATACAAGCAGAAAATCCATCAATTTGTGATGGGGCACTTCTTCCAAAGTTATTCTTTTGACTTAGATAAAACGATCTACTTCTTCACCTCCGGGCGTTATGAATTCAAGAATAAAGGTTATGATTTAACCCTCGAAGCATTGCGGCGTTTGAACTTCAAAATCGTCCAAAGCGGTTCGGATACCACGGTGGTGATGTTTATCATTACCCGAAATCCGGTGCACAGCATTAACCCCGAAGTGCTTCAATCTCGAGCCGTAATGCAAGAAATACGGGAAACCTGCGAGGCAATTGAGAAGCAAATTGGTGATCAACTTTTCTACTCGTCGGCGGCAAGTGACGATGCAAAATTACCCGATCTGAACGAGTTTGTGGACGATTATTGGAGACTCCGGTTACGACGTACTATTCAAACCTGGAAAACCAAAAAACTCCCAAATACTGTAACCCATCTCCTAAAACAGCCGGACGAAATCACGGAGTTTTTCGAGAAAACCAAACTTCAAAATCACGAGAAAGACCGCGTGAAGTTTGTTTACCACCCTGATTTTATTTCGCCAACAAACCCACTTTTTGGTTTAGAATACAGCCAATTTGTGCGTGGCTGCCACCTTGGCGTTTTCCCGAGTTACTACGAGCCGTGGGGCTACACGCCACTTGAGTGCGTAGTTCGAGGAATTCCAACAATTACCAGTGACCTTTCAGGCTTTGGCGATTTCATGATGCAATTGATGAAAGATTACGACAGCGTTGGAGTAAATGTGATAAAACGACAGAATAAATCTTTTGAAGAAGCCGCTGAAGAGCTTGCCAATGCGATGTTTAAATTTGTGTCGATGAACCGGCGGGATCGAATAATGCAACGTAACAAAGTAGAAAATATATCGGAAGTCTTCGATTGGACAAATCTACGTTCGTACTACGACACTGCTCACGACCTCGCATTAAAAAAGAGCGGAAGCAAACGGTATTGAAATAATTAAACTTTCATCAAAATGAATATCTTTTAACTAATTCATAATCAGACACTTGTAATTTTTATCAAAAAGTACTACCCCGAAATTGGTCAATTTTATATCTTTGCAGACTCTCACAAAGAAACCGCTCAAATTAAGACATGATTTCGTCTATATTAATTGTACTTTTCGCTTATTTATGTGGTTCAATTTCTACGGCCGTTTGGTACGGAAGATTTGTACACAAAATTGATATTCGTAACCACGGCAGCGGAAACGCCGGAGCTACAAACTCACTGCGGGTTTTAGGTAAAACCGCCGGGGTCGTGGTTTTAATCATAGATTTTTTGAAAGGGCTTTTGCCAGTTTTACTCGCAGAGTACCTCAATTATGAAGAACCAGTAGTATTACTCGTCGGTTTTGTTGCGGTGATTGGTCATTTGCTTCCCATTTTTTCTAATTTTCAGGGCGGCAAAGGCGTAGCGACGGCAATGGGCGTAATTGTGGCTATTTTCCCGCTCGGAGCATTAGTTTGTTTTGTGGTATTTTTATCAACCGTTGTTCTGACAAAATACGTTTCTCTTGGTTCAATTTTGGGAGGGGCATCATTTCCGGTTGCCGTTGTGCTTCTTTCAGAAAACCCTTCGGTTTATTTGATACTTTTTGGCGTAGCTCTGGCTTTACTCCTTTCGTTTACACACCGAAAAAATATCGAACGCTTGCTCGCCGGAAACGAAAGTAAGTTCGGACAAAAGGCGTGACTCCGTGTACTTTCTAAAAAACAAGGGTTAAATTTACTGCCACTTCTCACAAAAAATCTTTGATGTGCCACGAGTCTCTGTCATCGTCCCTACATTCAAGCACGGCAAGTTTATTGCCCAAACCCTTGACGGAATCGTACAGCAAAAAACTAATTTTGACGTAGAAATCCTGATTGGAGACGATGCTTCAACCGACGATACTTCGCTGATAATCAGAGATTTTCAGCAAAAATTTCCCAACAAAATAAAAGCATTCCTGCACCCAAAAAATTTAGGGCCACTTGAACCAAAAATGCTGGGCGGGAAAAACAATGTGACGTTTTTATTTCAACGAGCAACGTCAGAATACATTGCACTTTGCGAAGGGGATGATTATTGGACAAACCCACACAAACTGCAAAAGCAAGTTGATTTTTTGGATGCAAATCCCGAATACGCCTTAACGCACCATCAATTAGAAATCATTTACGAAGACGGTTCGGCAGCCCAACTTTTCAACGCAGAAAATCAACCTGAAACATCTGAACTTAAAGACCTTTTGGCGGATGAGTCTTGGTTTTTGGGAACGGCAAGTACAGTTTTCAGAAATACGATTAAAGGCGAGTTTCCCGATTGGTGGTTGAAAACCGCAAGCGGCGACCTCGGCATTTTCATTCTAACTACGCAGTACGGAAAAATCAGGTACTTTCCCGAAATAATGGGAGTTTACCGAAAACATTCTGGCGGAATGACCAATATTCACACCCCACAAAACGTCGATTTCCTGACAAACAGAATGGAAATGTTTGGGGAATTACAAGAATATTTCAATCCCAAATTCTCCGAAATTTTGACCAAAACAATAAAAAAATACCAGAAAATAATATCGAATCTTCATGTCTGATAAATTAACCATTATTGGCGGCGGAATGACCGTAATTGCCGCCGCATATCTCGCCGCAAAACAAGGAAAAAAGTAACCATTATAGAAGGAAGCCAAAAATCGGCGGGCTTTTAAATACCTTTGAACTGAACGGAAGCAGGTTGGAGCATTTTTGTCACCAATTTTTTACCCAAGATGCCGAATTGCATTGGCTATTAAAAGAACTCGGAATTGCCTATCTTTAACTATAATTTAACTAACCATGACCATGAGTTCCCCGCAAAAAAACGTAATCAAACTACTTATCCTGCTGACTTTTACGTTGGCGGGATTTTCATCATTTGCTCAAGATGCAAATTTTGATGCGGCGAAAAATCACCTCAAAAATAGGTCAGAGAAACTGAGGCTATCGGAAGGCGACTTAGCAAATATGTCGCTTTCGAGCGGTTATGTTTCTCCAACTACGGGCTGGTACCATGCCTATTTTACACAAAATCACGAGAGTATCGAAGTTTACAACGGCATTTTGAACGTTGCCCTAAAAGACGGCCACGTTATTCATATCAGCAATAAATTTATTCCAGAAATTGCGGAACAACTGAACTCTTTTAATTCGTCGTCAAGAAATCTGGCAACTTTAACGCCCCAAACCGCCATAACAATTGCTGCAAAGAAATTAGGTTTAGGCGAAGTTTCTCAAAAAAGTATTAGCCCAATTAGCGTAAAATCAAACGTAAAAGGCGAACCTACTGAATTCAAATTCGCCGAAAAATCGTTATCAAACGAGCCTATTTCTGTCAAAAAATACTGGTTTAAAAACGCACAACAAAGCAACGGAAAGACAATTGAAAGCATTGCTCTTGTTTGGAATGTTTTGCTTGAAACCAAAGACCAAAGCCACGTCTGGAACGTGCAAGTTGACGTAAATTCGGGCGAGGTTTTAGCAGTAACTGATGGCGTTATTTCGTGTAATTTTGGGCATTCTCACCCGAATAAAAACATTGCCGCCGAGTGCAATAATATTGTTTCTTCAGAAGAAAGAACTAATTCAGAGTCGCCAAAAACAGTTATCGCTAATAGTTATCGGGTGTTTGATTATCCAGTAGAAAGCCCCATTCACGGCTCTCACACCTTAGTTTCGAGTCCATATACC
>JANQUM010000249.1 GCA_030731175.1 Spirosomataceae bacterium | reverse complement strand
AAACCCTGCCGCATCACGGAGAGTTCTTCGTTTAACGGATTTAAAAGCTTCACTTCGTCGCCTTTTGAAAGCGAACTCAGTGGCGTATTTTGGGCAGGTTTTACGATAGAAAGCGTCTGGATTTCGTTGAAACCAATGCCCGCTAAATATTCGGAAACCCGCTTGCGAAGTGCGTCTGAATCCGTAAATGGAAATTCGGAAATAAAATCAGATTGCAGATTTTCGGAAAGCTCGATATTATCGAAACCGTAAATTCGCAGAATTTCCTCAATAACATCTGCTTCACGGGTCACGTCAACGCGGTAAGGCGGAACGGAAACCGTAAATTGTTGCTCGTCTTTTGTAAGCGTTTTGATGTCAAGGCTTTCCAATATTTCGTGAATACGCTCAACGCCAATTTCTTTGCCAATCAACCGATTTATGTTGCGGTATTTTAGCGTAACTTCCTTATGCTCAATTGGTTTTGGGTAAATGTCGATGATTCCGTCAAGGCATTCGCCACCTGCTAAATTTTGAATCATTAATGCCGCTGCTTTGATGGCAAACGGCGGCATTTCGGGGTCAGTTCCCCGCTCGTAGCGAAACGAAGCATCCGTTTTGAGTGAATGGTGCGTTGCCGTTTTGCGAATCCACGCTGGGTCAAAATAGGCTACTTCTAAGAAAATATTTTTCGTGGAATCACTCACACCGGAATTTAGCCCGCCAAAAACTCCGGCAATTGCCATCGGTTTTTCAGCGTCGCAGATGGCAAGGTCAAAACCAGATAATTCCCGTTCTATTTTGTCTAAAGTCGTTACTTTTGTTCCTTTTTCAGGAACTCTCACCACGATTTGTTTTCCTGCAACCTTATCAGCATCGAAAATGTGCATGGGCTGACCCAAAAAGTGGTTGATATAATTTGTGGTATCAACAATATTATTGATGCTTTTTACGCCAACTGTGCGGAGGAAATTCTTCAACCATTCCGGCGATTCTTTCACCGTTACGCCGCGAATTTCTAAACCGCAAAAACGCGGACAAGCCACTTCGTTTTGAATCGAAATTGTGAATGTCGTTTTCTCAGAAACTACCTTAAAACCTGTTGTTTCGGGAAGGCTGATCTCTTTACCATTCAGTGCTCTTACATCACGGGCAACGCCAAAATGCGAAGCGGCGTCAGCACGGTTTGGTGTTAAGCCAATTTCAATGCAATAATCTGATTCGAGTTTGAAGTGAGCCGCTGCTGGCGTTCCGTTCGGTGCATCGGTAGTCAAAACCATAATGCCATCGTGTGAATTTCCGAGACCAATTTCGTCTTCGGCACAAATCATTCCTTCCGAAACTTCACCTCTAATTTTTGATTTTTTAATTTCAAACGGCTCCCCGTCAGACGGGTAAAGTGTTGCTCCAACGGTGGCAATTACTACTTTTTGTCCTGCCGCTACATTCGCCGCTCCGCAAACAATTTCTAACGGCTTTTCTGCCCCAATATCTACGGTTGTTTTACGTAAACGGTCGGCATTTGGGTGCTGTTCGCAAGTTAAAACTTCGCCAATTACTAATCCCGTTAACCCGCCCGGTACGGCATCAATTTTCTCAATACCTTCTACTTCAAGCCCCGTTGCGGTGAGCAATTCGGAGAGGATTTCGGGTGTTTCTGTAATTTCAATGAGGCTGGCGAGGTGTTTGTAAGAAATTTTCATCTATAAAGTCGTTCGGTAATTTTACCTTTTGGGTAACTGACTGCAAAGATAGGGAAGAATTTTACGAATCAGATTCAAAATGCCGCTAAGTGGTTTATAAATTTTTGGCACGGATATTGGATATACCTTATATATCGTGCTTAAATAACCCAAATCTCATGCAATTATCACTCATTTTATCCGCTTTTACTGTTCTACCATTTAGCTGGTTTCTGCCACTAAATTTACTTCCGGCAAAACTTCCGCCGAACGAACCTACCATTGTTAAAGTTGCGGTGGATGCTCAGTTTGACAAACAACTCGAAATCAGCGAAGGCATGGCGGCGGTTAGAATTAACGATAAATGGGGTTTTGTGAACAAAGATGGTTTGGTAAAAATCAACAAAAGTTTTGACGAAGTCCGAAGTTTTTCTGGCGGATTAGCGGCGGTTAGGGTGGGAGAGCAGTGGGGATTTGTAAACAAACGAGGGAAGTTTACTATAAAACCGCAGTTTGACGACGCCCTAAGTTTTCATGATAAACGCACATTTGTCAAGCAATACGGCATTTGGGGTCTTGTTAGCAAGAAGAACAAAATCATTGCCCGACCACAGTTCGAAACCGTCGGAGTTTTTAGCGAAGGCTTTGCGAGTGTTTCGGTGAACGGGAAGTACGGTTTTGTGAACAAAAAGGGAAAAACGATCGGCGATCTAACGTATTTGGATGCAAAAGACTTCTCAAATGGTCTTGCTGCCGTCAAAACCGGAAGCAAGCGATGGGGCTTTGTAGATAAGAAAAGTGAAATGGTTATTCCCGCAACTTTTGAAGCGGTAGATAAATTCAGTTTGCACGGATGTGCCGTAAAATGGGAAGGCAAATGGGGTATTATTGACAAAAACGGAACAATAAAAGTCGCTAATAATTACGACCGGCTTTCCGCAATGGCGTACGGTTTTTTTATGGTAGAAAAAAACGGTAAACTCGGGTTAATTGATAACAACGGTGAAGAAGTGACCGGAATAAAATACGACGAAATCGCTTCCTTTTCTGAAGGGATGCTTCGGGTGAAAATTGACGATAAAATTGGTTTTCTGAACAGTTTCGGGCAGGAAGAAATCCCGCTAATTTACGATCAATCCACCGACTTTACTGATGGGAAAGCAAAGGTAAGCCTCGACGGAAGAGTCGGTTTCGTGACCAAAAATGGCGATTCTCTTTTCGAGAAAAAGGCTATTTCTAAGCGTTAAGCGGCCGTTACGCTCCATTTAAAATCATATCAGCAGCTTTTTCTGCAATCATATAAACGGGAGCATTCGTATTACCCGAAACGATGGTCGGCATAACGGAAGCATCTATCACTCGAAGCCCCTCAATGCCATGCACTTGAAGCTTATCGTTAACTACTGCATCAGCATCATTTCCCATTTTACAGGTTCCTACGGGGTGGTAAATGGTTTCGAGCTGCATTTTGAGGTGATGTAAAATAGCATCGTCAGAACTACGATTTGGCGGAGTAATTATACGTTCGTTGTGCTTCGCAAAGGCATCTGACTCCATCACTTCTATGGTTTTTTTTGCACTTTCAAGGAGTACTTTTACGTCTGCTTCTTTAGATAAAAAATTTGGCTGGATGAGGGGGTATTCAAACGGATTATTACTTCGTAACGCTACGTAACCCCGACTTTCCGGACGTAATAATGAGGGAAGAATGGTGTAACCGTCTGCCTTGGGGAACGTCTTTACATCGTATAAATCTGCTGAGTAGTCGTCACCAATTTGTATGGGTGAAAAGTGAAGCTGAAAATCAACTCTATCGGGGCTGTAAGACGTACTTCCGAAGGCTACTGCTTCCAATGGGCTGATTGTGAGCGGACCTTTTTTAGTGAACAAGAACTTCGCTAAGCCTTTTGCTTGATTCCATGGCGAAAGATGGTGATTTACACCTTCCTGAGTTTTAGATAAACTGCTAATCCCTGAAAATAAGTGATCTTGCAAGTTCTGCCCAACTCCGCTAAGGTTTTTTAGGCACTCGATGCCTAATTTTTCTAACGTTGCTTTGTCGCCAATTCCTGATAACTGCAGCACCTGAGGTGAATTAAAACTTCCAGCCGAAAGAATTACTTCCTTTCTTGCCTTTGCAAGTTGCGTAGTTGTTTTTCCGGTAAAAAATTCAACACCAATTGCTCGATCATTTTTAAGCAGTATTTTTTTAGTCAACGCTTTAGTAATGATTTTAAGGTTTGGGCGTTTCATGGCAGGTTTCAAAAATGCCGAAACGGCACTATGTCTTTTCCCGTCTTTGATATTGAATTGGAAAAAACCTGCTCCCGCTTGCTCTGCTCCGTTATAATCATCGTTTCGTTCAAAGCCTTTTTCAACGCAACCGTTAACAAATGCCTCAGCAAAAGGAGTTCGAAAAGACTGAGCAAACGTAACATTTAACTCGCCTTCAGACCCGTGATAGTCGTTGTGAATTTGTTCGTTGTGTTCCGACTTTTTGAAGTAGGGTAAAACATCTTTATAACCCCAGCCTACATTTTCGAGTGCCGCCCAGTCGTTGTAATCGGCTTTATTCCCTCGCACATACGCCATGGCGTTAGTTGAGCTACAGCCACCAAGGGTTTTTCCTCGTGGCAAAAAAATACGGCGATTCAAGACGTGTTCCTGGGGTTCGGTTTCGTACGCCCAATCTACGGCGGTTCGGTTTAATTTAGAATATGCCGCCGGAATATGGATTTCGGGTTTTCTGTCTGCCCCCCCCGCTTCCAGAAGAAGTACGGAAATTGCTGGATCTTTTGATAGTCGGTTTGCCAAGACACAGCCAGCCGAGCCGGCACCGATAATAATATAATCGTACGTCATTGAAAAAAATAGGGTTCGGTTTATATTTGAAAAGGTAAGTATTTGTTGAATAATACGAAAGATTTATTGCATTTATTCGTGACTTTCTTTCCATAAAAAAAGCCTGCTTCGGTTAAGAAACAGGCTTTTTGATACTTATTTTCAAAGAGTTAAATCGTTGTTCCTCCATCAACGGAGAAGATGCCACCCGTGGTGTAACCACCCGCTGTGCCGGATGCTAAAAGTAACGCAAGGGGAGCAATTTCGTCCACTTCGCCCATTCGTGCAATAGGTAAATGCTTGGTGAAGCGGGAAAGCATTTTGTCGTCTTGCCAAAGGGCTTGGCTAAACTTTGTTTTGATAAGTCCGGGGCAAATTGAATTTACTCGGATTCCGTCAACGCCCCATTCTTTGGCGGTGACTTTGGTAAGCATGTTCATTGCCGCTTTGCTGACA
>JANQUM010000248.1 GCA_030731175.1 Spirosomataceae bacterium | reverse complement strand
GCTCTTTTGTCAGCGTTGATTTCAGTAAGTCAATCACCGTTCGGGGAAGTTTTATGTTTTCTTTCAAATTGGCAGAAACGTTTGAAGTTGAACGGGATAATTTTTCATTCAAAGCCGCTAAATCAACCGTAGGTTTGAAGTCGATATAAACGGTCGCTTCATTTTTTAAGTCTAACGCCGTTTGTATTTCGGGGCTTAAACCGTAAATGGCGTTTCCTTCAATGCCAAATTTTGTAATGACGGCTTCGCCTTTTTGGGTTTTGGTACTAATCGAAATGGCGATATTTTTTAAAGGTTTCCCTTCGTGTTTATCTATGAAATGCTCCTGCCAGTTGATTTCGTACGCACAATTTGCGGGTTTAAATGGGGTGGTTGCAATGCCTTTTTCGACAAATTGCTGTAACCAAGAACCATCCGAGCCCGTCACTCTCCAGCTCGCTCCACCCAAGGCAAATACAACGTAATCGGCTGCTATTATTTCCTGCGAATTGAATTGTAATGCATGGTTTTCAGCCCAACCCGTGAAGTTTTTATTGAATTGGAACTTCACATTTTTCGCTTTCAAATGGGCTTCAATTGCTTTTAAAACCTTGATTGGCTTGATGCCTTTTTCGGGAAAAACCCTGCCACTGCTTCCGACAAATGTCGGAATACCGATGCTCTGTAACCAAGTTTGGAAATCTTCATTGCTGAAATAATCTAACGCTTTATCTAAAAAGTTTGAAGGCGTGTATTTTGTCTTGAAATTTGCCAGTGCTTCCGAGTGCGTGAGGTTAAAACCACCGTCTCCGGCAACTAAAAACTTCCGACCGAGAGTTGCATTTTTCTCGTAAATCGCAACGTCAAATTTAACGTTATCAAGAAAATCGGCGAGGAATAACCCCGCCGTGCCACCTCCAATAATTGCGATTGTTTTTTTCATTGGGTTAAAGTTCGGAAATTTTTAAATAAAAAAGCACCGTCCATTGCTGAACGGTGCTTGGGAGATTTTGAGAAAACCTATTCAATCACAAT
>JANQUM010000247.1 GCA_030731175.1 Spirosomataceae bacterium | reverse complement strand
CCGGCGAAATAAAGAAATTTTAGAAATTCTTGTCTAAATAAAATCCCAGTAGCTTTTTTAAAACCGTTGCTCAGTAAGCGGCTATTTTGCTATTGAACAATGCGGTAAAGTTTCTCGGCGTTAGCCCTTGAAGTTGAATTAAAATGCCACCATTCGCTTGTAATTGGCATAAAACCCGCTTTTATCATGACATTTCTCAACACCAACCGATTATCTATTTGCTGCTTTGTAAGTAAGCCATTACGCAGGTTTTCCCGCTCTTTTCTTGGGTAAGCCAAGTAGCCAAAAAAATCGTATTTCGTACCCATATCCAAAGTAGAATCTACCGCCAAATCAAACACGGTCAAATCTACCGCACAACCGTAGTTATGAATTGATCCTTTTGCGGGATTTGCCACGTAAGCTTCACGGGTTTTGGGTGGAATAGAATCGAGCTTGTTCCACAAAATTTTCTGGACGCTGTGCGGTCGTACCCCGTCGTAAATTAACAGCGAATACGCAGGATTAATAAGGCCCAGTAAATTTTGGGCCTTTTGCAGCTTCTCAGCAACATCAGGCTGAAAATACGCCGCCGTTAGGCTTCCGTACACGTCTTCTCCGAAAAAATTATCGGTGGTGGAATATTTCAACTCAACCCTGATGGTGGAGTCAATTTCTTGAATATTCACTAACCCCTGACTTTGAAGCGTTAACTCAAGTTCACTGATTTGCGGCTCTTCTGCCACAAATACAGAATCTGTTAATAGCCTTCCCGAATCCTGCAATTCCTTTTTTTCAGAATTGCAAGAAATCGCTAAGATGCCAAAAGCAAAAAAAGTGTAAATGTTCTTTATTTTCATATTTGCGTTGAGAAGTACCCAAATATAAGCTAAATTTCGGCAATAAACCTCTAAGACCACATTCTGCAAGCATGGCATTAAATTATATTTGGGCGGCATTTTTTATTATTGCTTTTGCAATTGCCATCGTAAAAAACATTTTCTTTCATGACAACACTATCTACGAAACCTTAGTCAGCGGTGTATTTGAT
>JANQUM010000246.1 GCA_030731175.1 Spirosomataceae bacterium | reverse complement strand
TGGCTCGGTGATAAAACCGGACAAGGTTTCTACAAAAAGACAAAAGAAAAAGGCAGAACAGTCATTTTAGCGTTGGATTTCGAAACGATGGAATATCGCGAAACCACCCGCCCGAAATTTGCGACCTTAGATTCTACAAAAGGTATTGATGCTCTAAAAGATAGATTCGCCGTATTATTAAAAGGAACGGACAAAGCGGGGCAGTTTTACCGTGAAACCTTCGCCGACGGCTTCCGCTACGCAACGATGCGTATCCCTGAAATTGCCGACGAACTTTTCCGCATCGACGATGCCATCAAAGCGGGCTTCGGCTGGCAAATGGGATTGTTTGAAACCGCTGACGCTGTTGGCGTGAAAACATTCGTAGAAATGATGGAAAGCGTAAATCAAAAACCTGCTCAGTGGGTGTATGATATGCTTGCCGCCGGAAACGAATCTTTCTACAAAATTGAAGGTGGAAAGCGTATGTATTACGATATTCCTTCAAAATCATATATGGTAATTCCCGGAACGGAGTCGTGTATTATCTTGGATAATATCCGCAAAACAAGCGAAGTTTGGAAAAACTCAGGTTCTACCATTTTTGATTTAGGTGATGGTATTTTAGGAGTTGAATTCCGCTCGAAAATGAACACGTTCGGTCAGGAAGTGATGGAAGGTTTGAACAAAGCCTACGCTTTAGCCGAAAAAGATTTCCGTGGATTAGTTGTCGGAAACGACAGCAACGAAGCATTCTCTGCCGGAGCAAATTTGGCAATGCTATTTATGTACGCCATTGAGCAGGATTGGGACGAAATCGACATGATGATTGCTCATTTCCAAGAGACCATGATGCGGGCGAGGTATTCATCAATTCCAGTTGTAACGGCAGCTCATACGTTGGCATTGGGTGGTGGTTGTGAACTGAATTTACACGCTGATAAAGTTGTTGCCGCCGCTGAAACCTACATGGGATTAGTTGAATTAGGCGTTGGTTTGATTCCGGCCGGTGGTGGAACGAAAGAAATGGCGGTTCGCTGCTCGGATATGTACCAAACCGGAGATCCTGAATTGAACATCTTGCAGTCAGCATTTATGAACATAGCTCAGGCGAAAGTTTCGTCATCTGCTCAAGAAGCCATGGACATGGGTTATTTAAAAGCAGGTCGTGACCAAATCGTTTTAAACCGCAGCCGTTTAATTGCCGAAGCAAAGCAAGCTGCCGTTGAGTTATCGGAGAATGGTTATACACCGCCAATTCGTCGTTCTGATATTAAAGTACAGGGAAAAGCCGGAATTGCACTTTTCAAAGCTGGAATTAAGGGAATGCGTATGTCGAATTATATCACCGACCACGATGCACTTATTGCCGATAAATTGGCGTACGTAATCAGCGGTGGCGATTTAAGTTACGCTCAAAACGTTTCTGAAAAATATCTTTTAGAGCTCGAACGTGAAGCTTTCTTAGCTTTATGCGGAGAACAAAAGACGCTGGAAAGAATGCAGGGATTACTTAGTGGCGGAAAGCCACCTCGTAACTAAGTTCATATTTTACCACGGAGGCACGGATTACACAAGATTTTCACGGAGATGATAACGCAGAAATACATAAATCAGCTTTCTTACCAAATTATTGGTGCTGCGATGGATGTTCATCGGCAAATCGGCCCAGGGTTATTGGAATCCGTTTACGAAGAGTGCTTTATTGAAGAATTGAAAATGAAAAACCTTCAAGTAATTGCTCAACAAAAAGTGCCCTTAATTTATCGTGGTAAAGCATTGAAAACAGAACTTAGGTTAGATGTTTTGGTTAATTATTTAATAATTGTGGAATTGAAGGCGGTTGAAGTTATGATTCCGCTTTTCAAAGCACAATTATTATCTTATCTTAAATTGTCAGGAAAACCGAAAGGACTGTTAATAAATTTTAATTGTGAAAATATAAGAGAACAAATGACCTCGCTGGTAACAGAAAATTTTGCGAAGCTACCAAAAGAATAGCTCCGTGTTTCTTAGTGAAATCCGTGCCTCCGTGGTTAATAGTAAATTCTCAAATCTAAATAAAAAAACTTATGAACTCATACATAATATCAGGCTATCGCAGTGCCGTGGGGAAAGCCCCAAAAGGCGTATTTCGTTTTACCCGTCCAGATGATTTAGCATCAGACGTAATAAAACATATGATGGCACAAGTGCCAAACCTTGACCCCGCACGTATAGACGACGTTATCTGTGGAAACGCAGTACCCGAAGCAGAGCAAGGCATGCAAATGGCTCGTTACATTTCGCTTTTAGCGTTAGGTAAATCTGTGCCAGGCGTAACCATCAACCGTTATTGTGCCTCTGGCGTGGAAGCAATTGCGATGGCATCCGCTAAAATACAAGCAGGAATGGCAGATTGCATTATTGCTGGCGGAACAGAATCAATGTCGATGGTGCCAACAACGGGTTGGAAAATGGCGTTGAATCACAGCATTGCTCAGGAAAATCCGGACTACTACGTAGGAATGGGAATTACCGCCGAGCAAGTAGCTCAACAATACAAAATTAGTCGAGAAGACCAAGATGAATTTTCGTTTCAGTCACATATGAAGGCGTTAGCCGCTCAAAAAGACGGTAAATTTGACGACGAAATCGTTCCGATAACCGTTCGTGAAACCTACTTTGACGCGGCTTCGGGCAAAAAGAAAACGAAAGAATCAATTGTTAGCAAAGACGAAGGTCCGCGTGCCGGAACAAGCGTTGCAGCACTGGCTGGCCTTCGCCCCGTTTTCTCGTTAGGTGGAAGCGTTACCGCCGGAAACTCTTCTCAAACATCTGACGGAGCAGCATTTGTTATCGTAATGTCAGAGCGTTTAATGAAAGAGTTAAAATTAGAGCCTATCGCCAAAATGTTGAGCTACGCCGTTGCTGGCTGCGAGCCTCGCATCATGGGAATTGGCCCAGTCTATGCTATTCCAAAAGCATTAGACCAAGCAGGTTTAACCTTGAAAGACATCGACCAAATAGAGCTAAACGAAGCTTTCGCCGCTCAGGCGTTGGCAGTTGTAAAAGAATTGGGCATCGACAGAGATAAACTAAACCCCAACGGTGGAGCAATTGCTCTAGGACACGCATTGGGTTCTACCGGAGCACGTTTATCGGTTCAATTATTCAACGAAATGCGTCGTCAGAAACAGAAATACGGAATGGTCACCGCCTGTGTAGGTGGTGGTCAGGGAGTTGCCGGAATTTATGAACTATTGAATTAATTTTAGGGATTTATCCCAAACTGAAAGTCCTCTTGATGAAAATCGAGAGGACTTTTTTTGTACCGATTAATAAAGAAAATTCAAAGTCACGCCTGAATGACTTATCTTTGCAAAAAATATCCAAAAAAATAAAGATGCTAAAACAAGTTCTTTTTCTAATCATAACCGTGTGTCTGTTTGTTTCACAACAAGCCAACGCTCAGACTCCAGATGTTGACAAACTTTCTGACACTCAAATTGAGCAATTTTTAAAAGAAGCAGATGCACGCGGAATGTCAGATGCTCAAGTAGAAGCAGCGGCTATGATGAACGGCTATTCTGCAATGGATATTGCCAAAGTTCGTGAGCGAATCGCACGCTTGAAAACCAAGACTTCTGATTCTACGTCGGTTCAGTCCAAAGCTACACGCAGTCAGATTGGCGAAGTAGCAAAAAGAACAATTGTTCCTGCATCTGATAGTTCAGCAGTTGGAAAGAAGAAGGAAATATATGGCTTTTCGGTTTTCAATAATAAAAACTTATCGTTCGAGCCTAATTTACGGATTCCAACACCCCCAAATTATATCCTCGGAGCGGGTGATGAATTGAAAGTTGACATAACTGGCTACGCTTATCAACATTATGATTTAGAGGTTTCGCCGGAGGGTACAGTCAAACTCGAAAGCCTATCTCCAATAAATGTCAACGGTTTAACTGTCAGAGAAGCAAAAGAAAAGATAACGGATCGCTTAAAGACCCTTTTTGCTGGTTTGAGAAACGGGAGTTTGAATTTGGATATGACACTGGGGAATGTAAAAAGCATAAAAGTCTTCGTGTTAGGCGAAGCTGTAAAGCCAGGGAGTTACACGATCTCCTCTTTAGCAACAGCATTTAATGCGTTGTATTTAAGTGGTGGCCCCTCCCCAATCGGAACACTCAGAAATATTAAAGTATTAAGAAAAAATAAAGAAATCGGAACCATTGACGTGTACGAATTCTTATCTACTGGTTCTTTTGCGAAAGACATTTCACTCCGTGACCAAGACGTAATTTTGATTCCAACCGCCGAAAATAAAATCGAAATTACTGGAGAAGTACGGCGACCAATGGTCTTTGAGTTAAAACAAAATGAAACCTTTGCTCACGCACTAAAGTACGCTGGCGGTTTTACTGAGCAAGCCTACAAATCGTCGCTTTCGGTTACCAGAAATACTGATAAAGAACGTAAATTACTCAACTTCTCCGCGGATATCGCCAGTTCATTCCTTACTCAGAACGGTGATATGTATTTCGTACCAACAATTCTGAACCGTTTTGAAAACAAAGTAGAGATCATGGGTGCGGTATTTCGTCCGGGCGAATTTGCTTTAGGGCAAGATTTGAAAACGATAAAACAACTTATTCAGAAAGCAGATGGACTACGGGAAGACGCGTTTTTAACCCGAGCCATTTTAGTACGTGAGCAAGAAAACTTAGACCCGATTTATATGCCGTTAGATATTGGCAAAATAGTTCGAGGTGAAATAAAAGACGTTGAACTGAAGCGTCAGGATCAATTGATAATCAAGTCAATTGTAGAAATCCGCGAACAAAGAACAGTTCAGGTTGAGGGTTCTGTAAATTCGCCCGGCTCGTTCGATTTCACAGATGGCATGACTGTAAAAGACATCATTTTACTCTCAGGCGGTTTTAGTGAATCGGCAAATTCACAACGCCTCGAAATAGCTCGCCGAATCAAAAGCGACGACCCAACAAGTAAATCGGTAGAAATCATTAACATGGATATTGATAAAACATTGGCTTTAACAAGTAGTAGCTTGGTTTTGCAGCCTTTTGATAGGGTTTTTGTCCGGTCAATGGCAAATTATGAAGT
>JANQUM010000245.1 GCA_030731175.1 Spirosomataceae bacterium | reverse complement strand
CAACTGGGCTTTGGCGGGAAATGCGTCAAACTATTACTTAGCAAAAAACTTATTTTCGGGTACTTCTGCCGCAAATCTTCAAAAAATCGAATCATTGCGTCTTTCTTACGAAACATCTTTAAAAGGAACAAATTCTACCGAAATCACGGAACGCTCCATCAAATACGGTACTGACGTTGCGGAAGCAATTTGGAACTATTCAAAAACCGATAATGGTCACGAAGCTTTCAAAAACGTTTTTCCTGATTTTATTTTGCCTGTTAGCTTAGGAGCCTGGATTCCTGTTGGCAGCCAGCGTGCCCTATTGCCCTATTGGTCGCGTAACACTTCTTTTGTCCAAAAAAATACTACAATCGATCCGCCAGCTCCGCATACTTTTTCTTATAACTCCAGTTCAGTTTTCTTTAAAGAAGCGAAAGAAGTCTATGAAATGAGTAAAAAGCTAACCGCAGACCAGCGAGCAATTGCCTTATTTTTTGCCGATGGTGCGGGGTCTGTTACGCCGCCAGGCCACCATATGAATGTAGCAACCGAAGTTATCAAACAAAAGAAATCCACTTTAGCTTTCGCCGCAGAAACCTACGCAAAAATGGGACTTGCCTTAAATGATGCCTTCATTGCGTGTTGGCGGTGCAAGTATCGCTTCAACACCATTCGTCCGATAACTTATATCAGAGAAACTATTGATAAAAATTGGACACCTATTGTGGGGACCCCTCCTTTTCCTGAATATACGTCCGGGCACTCATCAGGTGCAGGTGCAGCTGCGGAGGTCTTAAAGGCTCAATTTGGCGAAAACACTCCGTTTGTTGACAATACGTACGCTGGGGTTTACCCAAGTCGTAACTATAGCAATTTCAGTGATTATGCCAACGAAACCTCAAATTCACGGCTATACGGCGGCATTCACTTTAGACAGGGCTGCGAAGAGGGCGTTTTAAACGGCAGGAGAATTGCTCAAAATGTGTTATCTCTAAATTTCAGATAAACGGTTTATAAATAAAAAGGCGGAGTCATCAATTTCTTGAAAACTCCGCCTTTATTGTGAAAAATCTTAACAGTTAAGCCAAAGTTGACTGCTGCTGCTTGAATATTTTGTTCAATACCGTTCTGTACATGCTGCCAAAATGAGCGTAGCACCAGCTTTTTAGTTCTTTTACCTCTTCGGGTAAAAGCAAATTCATTCCTTTTTTTAATTCTTTTTCAAACAAAGTTTTGTCAAAACTCACCTTTTCCAAGATTATTTTGACGTAAGCTAACATTGCCATGGCGATTTATTTTTAAGTTTTCAGCTGAATAAATAATATGTAAATATACTAAGAAATTTTGTCACTTATCATAGTTAATAGAAATCATTTATGACTATACGTAAATTTCTAATCATTTCTATAACGAAGCCAATACTTGGCTTAGTGCATTAGTATTTTTAAAAAATGATACCAATTTTAACAATACCTCTTCAACCACGGCATCTGGGCAGGAAGCCCCGCAAGTTAACATGATGGTAACGGGCTTATTATCAGGGATAAATCCCTCCGTCACCTCTTCTTTTTTCGTGTGAAGATTAAAATGTTTTATTAATTTATCTGACACTATTTGATGGTGGGATTCCACAAAATACGTGGGCAACTTTTCCTCACAAAGTTCTACTAAGTGCATAGTGTTTGAACTGTTATAGCCGCCCACCACCACGGCAAAGTCAGCGTGTTCTTTTAGCAGTGCGTGCGTAGCGTCCTGATTATCATTTGTGGCGTAGCAAAGGGTATCTCGCGTATTAGCAAAATTTCGCTCAGATTCTTCCTGCGATAATCCGTAAAAATCAACTATCACAGATTTAAGGTAATCAGAAATACCCTGCGTTTCGGAGGCGAGCATAGTGGTTTGATTCACAACCCCAATGCGTTCTAAATCCGTTTCGGGATTAAAATATTCGGAAAATTGCCCCGCAAAATCGACAATGAATCGCTCGGCGGGAAGCTCCTTTCTGATATATTTTGCAAGGTGTTGAGCTTCTTCCATGTCTCGCACAATGACCGTCGGGGCGTTTTCACGGCTGTGGCTAAAAGTTGCCCGAGTTTCTTCGTGTTTTGGTTTTCCGTGTACAATTACACTGTAACCTCGATTTCCGATTTGATCGGCTCGTTTCCAAACTTTCTCCACAAACGGGCAAGTGGTATCGTATTTGTACGGGTCGATGCCCAAGCCTTTTAACGTACTTTGAATTTCGACCGTAGTACCAAAAGCCGGAACTACTACAATATCATCAGTAGTAAGGGTATTCCAATCTACGAGCTGATTTCCTTCCGTATCCATCAAAAACTTCACTCCCCGTGATTGCAAATCGGCGTTTACGTCGGGATTATGAATCATTTCGCTGAGGAAAAAAATTCGTTTGCCTACATTTTCATTGATTGTTTTATATGCAATTTCGACGGCGTTTTCTACGCCGTAGCAAAAGCCAAAATGCCTCGCCAAAAGGAATTTCACGCTACCAAAGTCAAGTACTGTTGGCGAAGTATCTTTTTTTAACCGATCACGCTGCCGACGGATTTCTTTGATTTCACCAATAAAATTGCTTTTGTATATTTCAGGAATTTCGAATGATTTCATTGTCTTTAGATTTACCTCAACCTTCTCCGCACACAGTCGGTCTGACCTATACTATCGCGAATTTGGAACAAGAAGCTATAATAATTAATTTCTTAATGCAGTATATCAACCCGTTTGCTGGCTCATTGTTATTTATTCTTACGGGTAAAACAGCAATTTCGGGATTAAGATTTACAAAAGTCTAAATTTGTGAATTTTATGGCTATTTTCGCCCTTCATTTAAGTATGACTTACCCGCATTTCCGTTCGCCATGAAACGTTATTTAGCCGTATTTGTAGTATTTTCTTCGACCATTTCAACCTCGTTCGGGCAAAGTGTATTAGCACCACTAAACCAGGATTACAGCCATTTGATTGAGCGATTTGAAATAAAATCGGGTGAACTATCCAATGATTTTCACAGTAACTTAAAGCCCTTTGAACGGCTGGGCATAATTAAATTAACGGAGCGGGTTGAGAATAATCCTGAAATAAAGCTTTCTTCTGTTGACGACTGGAACCTAAATTACCTCCAAAACGATAGTTGGGAATGGTTAAAACGAAGCGAAATCAGTCAAAGCGATAGCAAAAACCCAATTCTTAAATATATTTACCGCAAAAAGTCGGACTTTTTTAATACCAGGAATAAAGATATTGATTTTCATGTAACACCCATTTTTCAGTACGGAACGGGCGTTCAGTTTGTTAATAAAGAAACATCTGACAACCGACCATTTATTAACACACGCGGCGTAGAAATGCGAGGTGTATTGAATAAAAAGCTAGGGTTTTACACCACACTGACCGAGAATCAGGTGTTACAACCCACGTACGTGCGGGATTATATTTTACAAAATGAGGGTTTTCCGTACCAGGGTTTTACAAAAATTGTGGACGGAGATTCTACGCAAATGCTCACCGATTATTTCATTGCCCGTGGCTACTTGATTTTCAAGCCCATAAAGAGTTTACAACTGCAATTTGGTCACGATCGTAACTTCGTTGGTTCAGGAATTCGTTCCATGATTTTGAGTGATTTCTCAGCTCCTTTTCTGCAACTAAAAGCGAACGTACAAGTAGGAAAAATGCAATATATGACCATTTTTGGTCAATTGCTGAATAACCAATTAGCCCGCCCAGCTTCGGGCAATATCCCGATAACGCCAAAGTACATGGCGTTTCACCACCTCAACTTTAACGTTTTAAAAAACCTAAACGTCGGAATTTTCGAGTCAGTAATTTTTGGAAAAAGGCAAGTTGGATTTGACCCAAATTACTTAAATCCGGTAATTTTCTACCGTTTCGTAGAAGGGCTGTTGGGAAGCTCAGACAACGTGATGGTTGGAGCAGATTTCAAATTCAATTTTCTGCGTTCCTTCTCACTTTACGGACAGTTCGTCCTTGATGAATTTAACCGAAAAGAGCAACAAGGTAACGGCTGGTGGGCGAAGAAAAACGGCGGACAGGCAGGTTTAAAATACATAGACGTTGCGGGAGTTAGTAATTTTGATTTGCAGGTAGAGTATAATTTTGCCCGACCGTATTTGTACTCACACTTTTCTACGTACAGCAATTTCGTAAATTACAACGTGCCAATGGCTCATCCGTTAGGAGCAAATTTCAGGGAAATGCTTATAACAGCTCGTTTTCAGCCCATTCCTCGCCTCTCGCTAAATGCTACCTATATGATGGCTCAGCAAGGTGAAGACGTTGCTGGACTTAATTACGGGGCAAATGTACTCTTGCTAAATTCTGACCGCCGAGTTGGAGATTTTAATAACTTCACGCTGCAAGGCAGAAAGACGAATATCAACCTGCTTGATGCAGCCGTTTCGTACATGATTTTTCACAACTGCTTCTTAGAATTACACGGCACTTACCGTGATTACGATAGTGCCGACGACGCTCTGGACAGCCAAAATTTTCAAGCAACCGGAACACTACGTTGGAATATTGGGAGGTTGGCGAAGTTATTTTGATCAAACGTCCAAGTTCTTAGCGAATCGGAGTAAATACCAAGCAGTAAATTTGGGAGAAATTCTGTTTAAGAAATAAAGGGCTTTGGCATCCGGTCCGACCAAAACCCGCGTCTTTTTACGTTGAATGCCGTTGATGATTACTTGAGCGGCTTTTTCTGGGGTTGTGATAAACGATTTTTCAAATTGCTGAATTGACTTTTCGTCTTTCACGGCGTAACGGGAATTTCGGGCAATATTGGTTTTTATACCGCCGGGATGCACCGATGTTACCGTTACGCCCGTTTCGTTCATTCGCTCTTCGAGTGCCATTGACTCCGTGAATCCCCGAATACCAAATTTTGTGGTACAATAAGCCGCTTGGTACGGTATGCCGTGAATTCCAAAAACGCTCGATAAATTAACCAGACTCGACTCTTTTTGCTTTCTCAAGTATGGTAAAAAAGCCAAGCTACCGTACATCATTCCCCACAAATTTATTCCCAAAATCCATTCGTAATCTTCGATGCTGACTTCGGC
>JANQUM010000244.1 GCA_030731175.1 Spirosomataceae bacterium | reverse complement strand
TGCCTATATAAAGCACAATAATCAACTGCACGGCGAAGAATTTAAAAACCAGCAGCAACACCAGCGAAGCAATCAGGAAGCTATATACGTAGCTATTTGCCGACCAAGCGTAAGATTTGAATTTGAGGGCGAAAAGCGGTAATTCTGAGATTAAGAGGTAGCTCATCACAACAATATATACCAATATAACCAACGGCGAAATGAACGCAGCGTAGGCAGGTTGGTACGTTTGAATAAGCGGTAATGCCGCAATTACCATGGCGTTAGCGGGAGTTGGCACTCCGATAAATGAATCCGTTTGTCGCGTATCCACGTTGAATTTCGCCAACCGCAACGCCGAAAAAAGGGCAATTACAAAAGCGGCATAAGCAACATATCCGTTTGTTAACTCATTGTTTATCAACTCGTTAAATAGCATAAACGAGGGTAAAACCCCAAATGACACAACATCAGCGAGCGAGTCAAGCTCTTTCCCAATGGGCGAAGCCGAGTTTAAGAGTCGAGCCGCAAATCCATCCCCGAAATCAAGTAAAAGGGCGATTCCGATAAAAACGGAAGCCGAAATTACGTTTCCTTCAAAAACGGAAAGAATACCCAAACATCCGCAAAGCAAATTGCCGAGCGTCATAAAATTCGGAATCGTAAATAGCTTCATATAATTGTAGTTAACGTTACCGGGGTCATCAATTTCTTCTCGGCATTTTCCTTTTAACGATTAACCTTTCTCCTTTTAACTCCGAAAATCAAATGCTCAGTATATGAACCATACGCAGTAAATCATCGTGGATGGGTTTGCGTTTTTTGATCGTATCAATAAAAGGTGTGTAAACCAATTCGTTGTTTACAATTCCCGCCATTTCGTTTTTATGACCGTTGAGTAACCCCTCAATTGCACCGAGTCCGAGGCGGCTTGCAAGAATCCTGTCGTAAGCAGTTGGAGTTCCGCCTCGCTGAATGTGCCCAAGCGTGGTAACCCGAATATCAAGTTTATCACCTACTTGCTCTTTGATAGAATTAGCAATATCGGTTGCGTTTCCGGCTTCGTCGCCTTCCGCGACTACAACAATAGAAGACGATTTCTGGCGTTTCCAGCCGTCTTTCAAGGTCGAAACCACTTTTTTAAGCGGGGTATGCGTTTCAGGAACCATCACAATTTCGGCACCGCCACCAATTCCAGATTGAATGGCAATGTATCCCGAATCTCGTCCCATTACTTCGATGAAGAAAATACGATCGTGCGAGTCGGCGGTATCACGGATTTTGTCAATCGCTTCGAGCGAAGTATTCACCGCCGTATCAAAACCGATGGTATAATCAGTTCCGTAAAGATCGTTATCTATAGTACCGGGACAGCCAACTGTCGGAATTTGATATTCGTTATAAAAAATCTCGGCACCGGTGAATGTTCCGTTTCCACCGATAGCAATCAAACCGTCAATACCGTGCGACATTATATTCTCGTAGGCTTTTTTGCGACCTTCCGGGGTTACAAATTCTTTACTTCTCGCAGATTTGAGCACCGTTCCTCCACGTTGAACAATATTACTTACCGATCGGGAATCCATCGGAAAAATGTCACCGGAAATCATTCCGTTATAACCTCTTCTGATACCAACAATTTCGACCCCGTGATAAATAGCACCACGAACTACCGCCCTGATGCAGGCATTCATGCCCGGTGCGTCGCCACCGGAAGTAAAAACAGCAATTTTTTTCATACAACTAAATTAAGAAACGTAACTTCTTTGGCATTTTTAGAATCACGCAAAAGTAAACAGAATCAGCTACTAAAGAAAAAAGCGATGTTATTTTTAAAAAAACATTGTACTAAATTATTTAACGGGTTTCTGCTCAAAAAATAAAATTTTCGTTGGCAATTATAATTATTTCAATCATTTGCAACTATTGGCATTTTATTTGTAGCGAATTTAGTAACATTTAGTGAGTCTATAAATTTACCTATTTCAAATGATTTTAAGAAGAAGAATAATCACAACCGTGATTAGCGTGGGTTTGGCATGTCTTTTCAGTAGCATAAAATTGACCGCTCAACAAGGTGTGGGTGTTGGCACTACAGAACCGGACGAATCAGCAATTTTGGACGTGTTCTCCACCACAAAAGGTTTGCTGCTACCTCGGATGAGCTCCCAGCAGCGACTTTCGATTCAACGCCCCGCCGCGGGTTTGATGGTTTATCAACATGACTTGCTGCTTGGCGTATATATGTATGACGGTACAGATTGGCAAGCACTTTCTACCCTCACGGCTGCGAGCCTTGCCGCAAATTCAACCAGTTGGAGAACCACAGGAAATGAAGCATTAGGAACTGATTTTTTCTTGGGAACGACCGACGACTCTCCGCTGATTTTTAAAATTAATAACGAATTTTCAGGTTTACTTGACTCCAAGAGAAGCAACACTTTTTTTGGCTATAAAACTGGGTGGGCAACAAAATCTTTTAATTCCGTTGTGATCGGTGCGTTTGCATTGCAGCGTGCCAGCACCGGAAACGACAACGTAGTGATTGGTTTTCAATCCATGTTTAGTCACGAAAACGGACAATACAACGTTGCCCTGGGTAGCTTGACGCTCTCATCAAGCTTAATCGGTGATAAAAATACTGCGTTAGGAGCTATGGCGGGGTTTCGGTCAAAAGGAAGTGCTAACGTCTTTGTGGGTTTTCAGGCAGGATATTTCGAGCAAGGTGATAACAAACTTTATATCAACAATAACGCTTCGCAAATTCCACTCATTTACGGAGATTTTAAAACAAAATTTGTAGGTATAAACACCTCCGAACCAACAAACAAGCTAAGTATTAAAGGAGACCGGGACGGAGACAGTGGTTTGCAATTTCAAACCCTGACGAGCGTGTCGGCGGCGTTGGTTTCCAACGGAAAAGCCCTTTCGGTTGACGAAGCAGGTAATGTAATCTTGGTTTCGAGTTCGGGGCCAAATAGTGCAGCAGCAACTACCAATTTGTGGATAGAACGAGCCAATACTATCCAAAACGCAACCGACGTTGACGTATCCCTAACCAAGAACTTAATTGTAGCCCAAACCGTAAAAAGTAACCGACTTGAAGTTCAAGAAGGCGGCGTGGTTTTTAAGAAACTAAACGCCCAATCAGCGGCACTCGAGGCTAACGGAAAATCATTGAGCCTCGATAATTTAGGTAATATAATTTTAGTAAATGCCGAAACGGCGAAAGCAGAAACGGCTTGGCAAATTGTGGGAAATGACATCCTGAACGTAAACACCGGAAAGGTCTTTATACGAAGAGATTTGGAAGTTGCGAGCAGTTTAACTGCCGCCAACGGTTTGATCATCAAACGAGGACAACTAAAATTTGATAACCTGTCTGCAAATAGTACACCAACTGCATCAAACGGCAAAGTTTTGACACTTGACACAAACGGAAATGTCATTTTAGCTACCGATGGCGTGGGAAGTACCGAAGCTGGACAATGGAAAAAAACGGGAACACGGGTTGAGTTACAGAACGCCGGGCAGGTTGTGATTGGCGAAGGAATTACCAAATTCCCAACCGGCTATAACCTGTTCGTAAGTAAAGGTATCCTTACCGAACGCCTCCGCATTGCTGTCCCAAATTTGGACAAATGGGCGGATTATGTATTCAAGCCAAATTACAAACTAATGCCCCTTTACGAAGTGGAAAAACACATCAATACTTTCGGGCATTTGCCAGGTATTTACTCTGCACAAGAAGCTACCGACCAAGGAATGGACGTATTAGATATGAGTGTAAAACTTCTTCAAAAAGTTGAAGAACTAACGCTTTATGCCATTGAAGCCGATAAGAGAATTGAACGTTTAGAAGCAATTATCAAAAAATTGGATAAGTAAAGTTTTATTGTTTGAGCCTTTTTTGAGTGAGCATCCGTTAGAAATAGCGGGTGCTTTTTTATTAGAAATGAGTTAAGAGCAACTTTTAAAACGAAACCATTATCTTGCAACCCACAACTTTACCCGCACACAATGGCAAAGAAAAACCGATTCAAATCTCCGCAACAACAAGTATTCTCTAAACCGGGTAGTTTACTGTACATCGGTAAAGAAGTAGTAGAACGGACGGTAATTAACCGATTTCAGTACGATGCCGAAGGCGTTACGGAAAAAGTGATAAAGAAAGTGGAGAATTGTTTCTTGCAGCCTACGCCAGAAAAAGTCATCTGGCTGGATATTGACGGCGTGCACGAAGAGCGAATTGTGGAAATGATTGGGCAACAATTTAACCTGCACCCCCTTCTTTTGGAAGACGTTTTGAATACAACACAAAAAGCAAAAATCGAGCAATTTGAGGAAGCGAATTTGTTATTTGTTGTCGCAAAAATGCTCCATTTCAACGCCGAAACTCTTGATGTAGATACCGAACAAGTCAGTTTAATTTTAGGCGAGAACTTCTTAATTTCATTTCAGGAACAAGACAAAACCGATAATTTCACCTCTATTCATGAGCGGCTACGCAACCCAATGAGCCGCATTCGGCAACGAAAAGCAGATTATTTATTGTACGCTCTGCTTGATGTCATCGTGGATAATTATTACGTCGTTTTGGAGAGAATAACGCAACACCTCGAAGAACTGGAAGAAAGCGTTTTGAATGACCCCACGCCCAAGCATCAAAATCAACTGTATGCTCTCAAACGCGAAATGACATTCATGAGAAAAGCGGTGCTACCACTCCGTGATGTGCTTGGAGCGTTGATCAGAGAAGACTCCGTTTTAGTCGGAAACCAAGTAAATGTTTACCTCCGTGACGTGCAAGACCACGTTTTCCAAACCATAGAAACACTCGATACCTACCGTGATATTGCCGATAACATAATGAACACGTACCTCTCTTCGCTTAGTAATAAGATGAACGAAGTAATGAAAACGCTCACTATTTACACAGCTATTTTTATGCCTTTAAGCTTTATTGCGGGCTTATATGGCATGAACTTCGCCAATATGCCCGAACTACAAAGCCCCAACGGTTATTTCTATACGCTGGGAGGAATGGGCGTTATCGTAATCGGGCTATGGATATACTTTAAGTGGAAAAAGTATTGGTGATTCGTCGTCAAT
>JANQUM010000243.1 GCA_030731175.1 Spirosomataceae bacterium | reverse complement strand
GGCCCATACCTATCTAAGTTTGCGGCCAAACCATACCTCAGTTGTTTTTGCTTGAGTCCAAGCCGTATCTGTATAAAACTTCGGTTGTGAGCCCCCGTAGAAAGGCTTCTATTTAACATAAATTGAGCTCTGGAGTAGAGAGCCACATTATTATTAAGTGAAGGTTTAAACTCATACAAGCCGAATAGGCTAGCATCATTTTTATCATTCGTAAAGTAGCTGAAGATGGTTACGGCTAGCCATTTCCTAGATGCAAAAGAATGCTCAACGCCAACAATAGGTGAAAAACCCACCGCACTATTCATTTCAGCTCCGGCCATTAAACCAAAGCCCTTAAAAAGCTCGTAATTAAACTGACTCACTACATCCATATCGTTTTCTTCATTATTGGTCTGAAAACGATGGTTATAGGTAGCTAAATTAAAGAGTGAAAATCTGCTTTCTTCTGTAAAAGACCTTTTTACCACATTTTGGACAAAAAGTGCATCATGACCAACAAATAACTCAAAAGGTATAGGTGGAACTGGTTTTTGAGCAATTAAACTGATGGTACAAAAAAGAAAAAAAATGCTTTGACCTCCTCTCATTAAGAAACTGTATTCTGATTCTGTAGCAAAGAAAGTTGATATGAACCAATAAAAACTTGCCCTATAGCAAGTCAATGAAATTTTATGAAAATTTATTCTTCACAAGTCTGCTAAATGTGTACGGCGTTATACCTAAATAGGAAGCAATTATTTTATGAGGTATACTAGACAGTATTTCTGGCTCCTTTAAGATGAGACCTGTAAGCCTCTCCTCTGCCATTTCGCCCTGAAAGCTATAAATCCTCTTTTGGGTAGTTATGTATGCTCTTTCAAGGATATTTTTATAAATACTTTTTCCTAAGAGTGTATTTTTCTCAACACGATAAAAGTCAGTTCTACCAATGACTATCACTTCCGTTTCAACAACGGACTGAATATACTCTTCGGAAGGAATAAACTGTATAAAACTGGTTAGGTTGGAAGCAAATTTACTCCTAAAGCCAAGATATCTAGTATTCTCTACACCTTCTTCATTCACACCAAAAAACCGGAGACACCCTGAGTTGACGAAGTACATGTGTCTACAGATCTTGCCTGGAGTGAGTAAATAATCGTTTTTCTTAAAAATTTTATTTTCGGCCAGACTACAAATCAATTCCATTTGCTCGTCGTCATACCCGGAAAAATTTTTCAAAACAGATTTAAAATGTTCGAACATACTTCAAATATTATTGGTAAATGCTTGCCATTTTTTAATATATCAAGGCACTAAATGTGCCTTATTGCTTATTTAGACTGGTTAGAAATTAAAACCCTAATGGAAAATTCAACAAAGTTTCGAACTTTGGCAAAGTCAGCACTTAAAAACTCCGACTAAAACAGGTTTTACTTTCTCAATACACGCTCCCGCTTTTCAATTTAACCACGTCTTCGGCTTTTACCATGCGTTTTGCCCTAAGGAAGCGGTTGACGTTATATTCGTCGAAGTTCTTATCGTCGGCATTTACGCTACTGATTCTGACCATGCCAGACGAATGAATAAATTGATTGTCACCCATCCACATACCGACGTGTACAACCCGCTCGTTGCTGGTTTCTGTTTCAGGACGACCGAAGAATAACAAGTCGCCGAGTTGCAAGTTAGCAAAGCCGTTTTCGGTATCAATCGCTTCACCAACGTGTACTTGCTGCGAAGCGTCGCGAGGTAATAATACTCCGTTCATCAAATAGATGGTTCGGGTGAAGCCGCTGCAATCTACGCCTTTCCAAGATGTGCCGCCCCACAAATACGGCAAGCCCATCATTTTTTTGGAGGTTTCGACCAAAGATTTTTCGGTTAAAGACAAGTCGTTCAGCCAGTTCTCAAATTTTACGGCTTCGTTTTTTGGAATAAACGCCGTGCGGTTATCGGGGAAACGGACTTCATAGAATTTCTTCTTTTCAGCCACGAGCGTCAGCGTATTTCCCCAAGTCAAATCCGAAATGGTCTGGGCGTTTTCATCCGGCGAAGCAAACGCAAATCCGTATCCTTTGGTGTAAATAATTTTAGGTAATTTATTGAGCGAATCAACCTGGTATTCAGTGAAGCGGGAAACGGTACTTCCCGAAACCCAACCGATATAACCATCGGGAGTTTGGGCACGAAGCCAACCGCCTTTTTTATCGAAAATTTTGAGCGGCATTCCCAATAATGCCTGCGATGCAAGTTCTGCCGATTCGGCAGGACTAGTACGAATATTCGCGACCGAAACATTCACAAACGCCATTGAACTTACTCCGACGGCTTCGTTCGGTAGATTTTCTACGGCATCATTCACGGTAATTTTATTTTCCGAAAACAACTTCAATAAAGCGTCTTTTGCTTCGGGCAAATTGGTTTCACCGAGGAGCGAATCATTGCGAAACATGACGTCAAAAATAGCAACCCGCTTATCGGGAGCGTAGGTCTGTTGAATTTTATCAACGAGGGTTTCAGAAACGGACTGCCCCAAGGCTATATTTCCGATAAAAAGAAAGAGGATTACGTAAAAACGATTCACGGCGGTAGGTTTTGAGTTGGTTAAAACAAAATTAGGGCAATCAGGATAAGGACGAAACTAACGAATAAAAGCGTTTGTAGTTCGTCAAATTTAGGTCTTGTAATTTTATCAACCAATATATTATCTATGTAAACCGCGAGTTTTATCCATGCAAGAAGGGCACCCAAACCCTTACCGATAAACTAAATGAGTACTGATCTGGAGTTGTTCGGGGGTGTCTCAGGCGTGAAAAAAAATCTGTAATGCTCTGAAAACTTTGCAGGATTTTTACGTGTTTAGTAAAAAAACTCAAACTCACTTACCATGAAAACCTGCCTATTATTCTTGTTCATTTTGCTTAACTCTACGTTCAAAGTTAACGCTCAGGGTGGTTCGTTTGCCATAAAATCAGCGGCAGAAAAAGTTGATAAAGTATTGGATAGAAAAACCGGAAGTATTTTATCAGAAAAACAACTGCAAGAACTATTTAGCAAGCACCCGAACATCGTGCTAGATTACGAAATAACCAAGTACGGCACGAAGGAAAATTTATCTTATCACAGCGATAGTATTCGTACGGGAGCTTTTAATCGACTCAGTAAATATCCGGCTCTAAAAGTAGGGGAACAAGTGCATAAATTTGTTTTTGAAACTTTAAATGGCGAAAAGTTTGCAAGCGAAGATTTGAAAGGGAAGTACGTAATTATTGCGTTTGATTTAATGCCAAAAGGACGCTTCGTAAATACTAAAATACTGACCGATTTAGACAACCAAATTGAGTTATTAGACACGAAGGAAAATGTTGCTGCATTTGCATGTTTTATGGAACGCGACAAAAGCCAATTTGATGAATTACAGCTAACAAACCTCCACATTGTACCGGGTTCATCGCTGTTTTTGGAGCGGTTTGGTATGTCTTCAACACCGAAAATTATTGTCTTTGATACCGCAGGAAACCTGATAACCACGTACGGAATTTCCGACAAAATTGATTTGAAATCAATTATAGAATAGGTGAAACTTTTCACTCAGCTCGTCGGTACTAAAGAATTTCACGATGTCCTTGAATTCCAACTCCCGAATGGTGAATTTTAGCGTTTCGTTCGGCAGAATTATTTCTAATTTCCCGTTGTAAATAATTTTGCGTTTCGCAAAAAGCCCCTGCCTTACCTCGACCGGAAAACCCATTAATTTTATGGCTGTGATTTCGTCTGATTCTACGCCAATGCAGCTGAGGCGTTGATTGATATTTAGCCGAATAGTCAAGCCGTTTTTTTGCAGTTCAAAACTCGCAAATGCGGTTTCAGTATCCATGCCTCGAAGCAACCCATCAAATGGTTTTACACCGGATTCATACACCACCTTCGACGAACCAACGCCCCGTTTTCTAAAACGTTCTTTTACAGAATATTGCCCTTTTAAATACGCAATCATCGCGGGGCTAAATTTACCGTTTCGATCTGCTTTGATTTCTATCATTTAAGCTAAACAGCGTGAGAATGCGTAGTGTTTTAATGTTTAATCCAACCCCATCGCTTCCCCAATCTCATGCCCGTTCTCATACTTGAATCCGAGTAAATTAGCGATGGTTTGGGCAATTTGGTTTTGATAAAGTTGACCGCTGGTTTTCACTTCGCCTTTGGCGGAAATATTGGGTCCAATTGCGGCGAGCCAAATACTGCGGCAGTCCTTTATTTTTTGTCCGTGACTACGCCATTCGTCTTTGATTTCGTCGCCCCGGCCGTGGTCGGTGGTGATGATGAAAGTGGTTTTGTTGGCGTATTCAGGTTGTGATTGGCAGTATTCCCACAGATTTTTAATGAAACCGTCCACGGTATTGGCCGCATAAAGATATTCACGGTATTTGCCTTGGTGGGCAAATTCGTCAGTTTCGTCAAACGATAAAAACAGCACTTTCGGTTTGTGCTGCTTAACATATTCTTTCGCCGCAAAATACGTTACAAAATCGTGACGGCTACTCGCCAAACTTGGGTAAAGGGTTTGAATATCGTTCAGTAAACTTTCGCCTTCAGTCGTTTTCCCCGAAATCATTTCCACGCCAGAATTTACGGGAACGCCGCTTCTCGACTCATTAATAATGTATGGAAAAACGTCCCAAGACGTAAATGCCGCTACTTTGCCTTCGTAGCCCTTTTGTTTGTTTAGAAACTCCAAAACGGTTACATTTTTATTGTAATTCTTATTGTTTGAATCGATTTCTTCGTCTGGAAAACCCGTCAAGACTTCGTTGTAACCAGGGTACGAAAGCCGTACGGATTTTTAATATCGACGTAATTCCCGTGGTTTCTGTTTCCGTAAATTTGCCCGTCGGCAGTAATTTCACTCCACAAAAAAGGCATTAGTTTTTCCCGGCGGTTTCTTGGTGATGAGTCCCAAAATTTAGCGGAAGTTTTATCGATATTTTCCGTGTAGTTTTCATCATTTAATAAAACCGAATCTGCCCCCGAAAATACTTCCTGCCAACGCAAGCCGTCTGTCATGATGACGAAAACGTTCTCGGTTTTTTGAGAATGAACACTAAACGAGC